>NZ_JAALEB010000296.1:0-20490 GCF_014145165.1 Dietzia sp. Cai40
GTCACGGTCCCGGCGCTCTCGGTGGTCATCGCCGAGGACCCGCTCGCCCCCGAGAGCGCGGCCCGTGGCCTGCTGGCGATGCTGCCCGCCGCCCGGACGAGCCTCGAGGTGGAGCCGGAGGCGCTCGGCCACAACACGTGGGCGCGCAAGCCCGCCGAGGTGGTCACCCGGGTGCTGGCGTGGATGGACCGGGAGGTGGCGCTCAGCCCGTCACGGGACGACGACGAGGGAGCCGACGCCTGAAGAACTCGTAGGTGAGGACCGCTTTCCGGGCCTCCTGCGAGTTGTCCGCGGCGCCGGCGTGCCCGCCCTCGACGTTCTCGTAGTACGCGACCTCGTGCCCGGCGGCCTCGAGTGCGGCCGTCATCTTGCGGGCGTGCCCCGGGTGCACGCGGTCGTCCCGCGTCGAGGTGGTCATGAGCACCGGGGGGTAGGGACGATCCGAGGCGGGTTCGACGTGCTGGTACGGCGAGTACGCGCCCAGGAAGTCGTCCCAGTCCGCGGAGTCGGGGTCGCCGTACTCGGCCATCCACGACGCGCCGGCCAACAGCAGGTGGTAGCGCCGCATGTCCAGCAGCGGGACCGCGATCGCGATCGCGCCGAACAGTTCCGGATAACGCGTGAGCATGACGCCCATGAGCAGCCCCCCGTTGGACCCGCCGGTCGCGCCGAGCTGATCGCGGGTGGTCACCCCTGTGGAGACGAGGGCCCGGGCCACGGCCGCGAAGTCCTCGAACGCGCGGGGGCGGTTCTCGCGGACGGCGGCCTTGTGCCAGGCGGGCCCGTACTCGCCCCCGCCGCGGATCCCCGCGACCACGTAGACGCCGCCCCCGGCGAGCCAGAGCGTCCCACGCAGCGCCGCGTACGACGGCCGCATGGACACCTCGAAGCCGCCGTATCCGTAGAGGATGGTCGGCCTCGGCCCGTCGGGGCCGGGGCCGCGCATCACGGTGTAGGGCACGCGGGTGCCGTCGTCGCTGACCGCTGTGTGCCGGGTGACCTCGATGCCGGTGGTGTCGAACCGGTCGGGGGTGGACCCGAGCGTCGTGGTGGAGCCGTCCGCGCGCAGCAGCACCAGCGACGGCGGCACGATCGGCCCGGACACCGCGAGGACGGCGTCGTCGGGGTGTGGGCGCTCGTCGTCGTCGTCCATTCCGCCGCCTGCGTCGGCGCCGGACAGGCGGTCGCAGGACAGCACGTCCACCGACACGTGGTCCGGTAAGCCCTCGACGGGGCGGGGCTCCCAGGCCCCGTCCGCGGCGTCGGGGATCGTGTACGCCTCGAGGCGGGACTCGGTGTCGTCGAGGATCGTCAGCAGGATCCGGCCCCGGCCCCAGGTCACGTCCTCGACCGTGGTGGAGGGGGTGGGGGAGAACAGGACGACGGGCTCGGGCAACCGCGAGGGGTCGGCGTCGATCGCGGCCCACGGCAGCACGAGGACCGACCCGCCGGCGTGGGTGCGTCCGGCGACCTCGAGATCGGTGCGCGGCCGCAGCAGCAGCCAGTCCCCGCACGACTCCACGCGGCAGTCCTCGGGGACCGGGAGTCGGTGGGGTGCGGTGGTCGAGGGATCGACCCCCGGGGACCAGAACCACTCCTCGGAGGTGTGGAAGTCGGGGGCACGGCTGGTCGTGTAGCGGCCCGAGGTGAGGTCGTACGCGGCGCCCACCGCCACGTCCTCCGATCGTCCGGAGAAGATCACCGGCGCGCTGAGCGGGTCGGTCCCGCGACGCCACAGCCGCGCCAGGCGGGGGTAGCCGGAGTCGGTGGCGTCCGACCCGCCGGGGTCCAGCGGCGAGGACAGCAGCAGGGTGTCCCGGTCCACCCAGGACACCGAGCTCTTGGCCTCGGACAGCCGGAACCCGCCCTCGGACTCCGGGACGAATCGGCGGGCGGTCAGATCGAACTCGCGGACCTCCACCGCGTCCGCGCCCCCGCGGGAGAGCCGGACGAGCGCCCTGTCGTCCGCGGGGCGCCGGACCACGGTGCCCGAGTAGACCCAGTTGACCCCCTCCTCGGCGGCCAGGGCGTCCACGTCCACCAGGGTCTCCCAGGCCGGGTGGTCGACGCCCGGGGCACCACGCGAGAGCACGGACCACGGCACCCGTCGCCACAGACCGCGGGGATGGTCGGCGTCCCGCCAGAGGGTGTAGGCGTGGCGGCCGCGCAGGACCGGCCACGCGATGCGGTCCGAGGCGTCGAGGATCTCCAGGGCGCGGGCGTACGCCGTCTCGGCCTCCGGCCCGGAGGCGAGATCCGCCACGGTTCGGTCGCTCCGGTCCCGGACCCACTCGAGGGCCCCGGCGGAGTCGACGTCCTCGAGATGCAGGAACGGATCGGGCGACGCGGATGAGTTCATGCCCCGATGATGCCGTGTGCGGCCCGTCGGCAACTGAACCGGTGTAAGAAATCCACAGGCTCTTGTTACCGGGCCGTAGCGTCAGTACCATCAACGCCATGCAGGGGTCGCCTGACCCGGCCATTCTCGAAATCCTCGGGAATGCACTCGATAAACGGAGATACACAATGGGTTCCCTCACCGACATCCTCAGCACCGGCTCGGGCGAGTCCGGTTCGCTCAGCGGCGGCAGCGCCACCGGCAACATCACCGACATGATCGCCGAGACCGTCGGCGACATCGTCGCCTCGGCTCTCAAGTCGGTCCTGGGCAACCTGTCCTGAGCTCGCCCCACTCGGGCACCGTCGCCGCCCCTCCCCCCGGGAGGAGGCGGCGACGCTCATTTCGGGTGGGGTTCCACGCCGCTCCGCCGCTCGGCGGCCGTCGGGAGCGCTACCCTGTGTGTCGTGGCTGACACTCATTACGACCTCATCGTCCTCGGCGCGGGCCCCGGTGGCTACGTCGCCGCGATCCGCGCCTCGCAGCTCGGCCTCAAGGTGGCCGTGATCGAGGAGAAATACTGGGGCGGTGTGTGCCTCAACGTCGGGTGCATCCCCTCGAAGGCGCTGCTGCGCAACGCCGAGCTGGCCAACACGGTGCTGCGTGACGCCAAGACGTTCGGGATCTCCGGGGACGTCTCCTTCGACTACGGGGTGGCCCACGACCGCAGCCGCAAGGTCTCGGACAACATCGTCAAGGGTGTCCACTTCCTCATGAAGAAGAACAAGATCACCGAGATCGACGGCTTCGGCACCTTCACCGACGACAAGACGATCGAGGTCGACGGCACCTCGTACACGTTCGACAACTGCATCATCGCCACCGGTTCCGTGGTCAAGACGCTGCCCGGGATCGAGCTGAGCGAGAACGTGGTGGACTACGAGGACCAGATCCTCTCCCGCGAGCTCCCGGATTCCATCGTGATCGTCGGCGCCGGGGCCATCGGCATGGAGTTCGCCTACGTCATGTCCAACTACGGCGTCGAGGTGACGATCGTCGAGTTCATGGACCGTCTCCTGCCGAACGAGGACGAGGAGGTCTCCAAGGAGATCGCCAAGCACTACAAGAAGCTCGGCGTCAAGGTCCTGACCGGGCACAAGACCACCAAGGTCACCGACAACGGCGACTCGGTGGAGGTGGAGGTCGAGAAGAACGGTGAGGAGGGCAAGTCCCAGACCCTGACCGTGGACAAGGTGCTGATGGCCGTGGGGTTCGCGCCCCGGGTGGAGGGCTACGGCCTGGACAAGACCGGTGTCGAGCTCACCGACCGCGGCGCCATCGCCATCGACGACAACATGCGGACCAACGTCAAGGGCATCTACGCCCTCGGCGACGTCACCGCCAAGCTGCAGCTGGCCCACGTGGCCGAGGCGCAGGGAGTCGTGGCCGCCGAGACCATGGCCGGCGCCCAGACGCAGACCCTGGGTGACTACCGGATGATGCCGCGCGCGACGTTCTGCCAGCCGCAGGTGGCCTCGTTCGGGCTGACCGAGGCCCAGGCCCGCGACGAGGGCTACGACGTCAAGGTGGGCAAGTTCCCGTTCTCCGCCAACGGCAAGGCGCACGGGCTCGGCCACGCGGTCGGGTTCGTCAAGGTCGTGGCCGACGGGGCGCACGGCGAACTGCTCGGTGCCCACCTCATCGGCCCCGACGTCTCCGAGCTGCTGCCCGAGTTGACCCTGGCGCAGATGTGGGACCTCACCGCCGAGGACGTGGCGCGCAACGTGCACACCCACCCGACCCTGTCGGAGGCCATGAAGGAGGCCGTCGAGGGCGTCAGCGGCCACATGATCAACCTGTAGGGGGCGCCGGCCGGCCGGCCCTGTCGGGTGCCGGGCCCGCCCCTCACCGGGCTCCCGGGCCCGCCCCTCACCGGGCAACGGTCAACGACAAGAGCGTTCCGCGCACCGCCTCTCGGGCGACGTGCGCGGAACGCTCTTCTCGATGGCTGGGGCGCCGGCGACGGTCGAGCGGCTTACTCGGCCACCACGATCTTGGCCATCTGCGCCTCGTAGATGGCGTCCAGGGCGCCGGCCGCGGAGGGCAGGACCGGGTCCGCCTCCGGGTTGTTGCCGCGGGCCGCGTACTCGACGCTCACGGTGGTGTCACGGGTGAAGCCGTGGATCGCGATGGCCCGGCTCAGTGAGCGGGTGCCGTCCGGCCGGGTGGTGATGAAGTCGCTGGTGACCCGGAAGCCCTCGGCGCCCTCGATGGCCGGGGCGTCACCCACGGTCATGACGAGCTCGACGTCGGGGTTGGTGGAGCTCCGCGAGGTGGTGCAGGCCTCGTACAGGGAGCGGTCCATGAAATCGTCGAGCTTCTGACCCACCATGCCGATCCCGAAACGATGCTCGGTGTCGTCCTCCTGCGACTGCTTGTACCGCACCGCTGCGGTCAGCCCGTCGGTGGTCGCGAAGTTGGAGACGGTCTCGAGGCGGGAGACCCTGTCGCACGCCGGGTCCTCCATGAGCTGCTTGCCCTGGTCGGCGACGAGCTTGTCGACCGCCTCCTGGAGGAGATCCGGCTCGATCACCTGCACCACACCGCCACCGGGGGCCTCGCCCTCGGCCAGGACCAGCTGGTCGAGAGGCGCCTCGGGTGCGGACTCGTCGACGGTCTCGGCGGTCTGGGTGTCGCCCGGGGCGTCACCGTTCCCGGAGTCGTCGGAGTCCGACGTGCAGGCCGTGAGTGCGGCCGCGGTGACCAGTGCGAGGCCGGCGATCGCGACACGGCGGGGATTGCGGGTGCGAAGTCGCATCTCTCTCCTTCTAGTCCAGAGTCACCGACCATAGTGCCACCGGGCACCCGGTGACAGTGCATTCCGCCCCGAGTCGAGGCCGGGTGGACCCCGCATCCCTCCCGCACGTAGGCCGGATGGCACCCACATTCCCTGCCCGCCGGGCGTGAGATGGGCCGCACGGGGGGAGGTGAGGGGTTCGATACGGCGTCCGGGTGTCTACCCTTGATGCGTCACCGGACGAGCCCGATCGGCCCACCGACCCGGAAGCAGGATTCGACATGGACCATGACGGCATAGATGCCGTGCTCTTCGACCTCGACGGGGTCATCACCCCGACGGCCGAGAAGCACATGCAGGCGTGGAACCGGATGTTCTCCGCGTACTTCGCCGACCGCGGGATCGACCCCTACTCGGACGAGGACTACTTCCGCTACATAGACGGCAAACCGCGGGTGGAGGGGATCGCGTCGATGCTCGCCGCGCGCGGCCTCACGCTGCCCGATGGCGTCGAGGGCGAGGGCGACGACGACGAGGGGTCAGCCGAGGCGGACACGATCACCGGGCTGGGGCTGCGCAAGAACATCGTCTTCCGTCAGCTGCTCGACGAGGGGATCGAGGCCTACCCGGGGTCGGTCGCCTACCTCGACGCCCTCGACGCCGCCGGGATCGCGTCCTGCGTGGTCTCCAGCTCCAAGAACGCGGGCCCCGTGCTCGAGGCGGCGGGGCTGCGGGACCGCTTCGAGGTCGTCGTCGACGGGCTGGTGGCGCAGGCCGAGGGCATCCCGGGCAAGCCCCGGCCCGACACGTACCTGCGGGGGGCCGAACTGCTGGGCGTGCCCGCGGACCGCTGCGTGGTGATCGAGGACGCCGTCTCGGGCGTGCAGGCCGGTGCCGCCGGCGGGTTCGCCCACGTCGTCGGCGTGGACCGCGGCGCGGGCCGCGACGTCCTGCTCCGGGAGGGTGCCGACATCGTCGTCGTCGACCTGGCCGAACTGATCCCCGGGCTGACGGGGGCGCGGTCATGACACCCGTCCCCCCCGGGCGCGGCCCGGTCCACGACACGATCGGCCAGTCCGTCCCCGGCAACATCCGGACCACCTACGGCGTCAACCTCCGGAGCCACCTCGAGGTGCCGGAGATCAACCGCTCCACGCACCCCGCGGACCCGTGGCGCTGGGTGGAGACAAACCCCAAGGCCTCCCCGCTCGGGGTCTCCGAGACGCAGTTCGCCGTGGCCAACGGCTACCTGGGCATGCGCGGCAACCCCGAGGAGGGTCGCGACTCGGTCCACCACGGCACCTTCGTCAACGGCTTCCACGAGACCTGGCACATCCAGCACGCCGAGGACGCCTACGGGCTCGCGCGCGAGGGCCAGACGATGATCCAGGCCCCGGACACCAAGACGATCCGCATTTATGTGGACGACGAGCCGCTCCGCCTGTCCGTGGCCGACCTCGAGCACTACGAGCGCAGCATCGACTTCCGCGACGGTGTCCTGCGCCGCGAGGTCGTGTGGCGCACCCCCGCCGGCAAGAAGGTCGTCATCCGCTCCAGCCGGATGGTGTCGATGGTGGAGAAGCACCTCGCGGTGATGACCTACGAGATCGAACTCCCCGACGAGCCCGCGCCCGTCGTGATCTCCTCGCAGGTCCTCAACAGGCAGGACGGGGAGAACGAGTACAGCTCCTCGGAGGGTGCCCCGGCACAGGGTTTCGACCCCCGTCGCGCGGAGGGGCTCGAGCACCGCGTGCTCGACCCCCAGGTCACCGAGGATCAGGGCGGTTACCACGTGCACGGCTACCGGTGCGCCAACTCGGGGATGACGATCGCCGTCGCCGTGGACCACATCTTCGAGACCGAGGACGACGTGGCCATGAGCCACGAGATCGACGACGACTCGTCCAAGGTCGTCTACCACGCCCACGCCACCCCGGGGCGAGTGCTCAAGTTGACCAAGCTGGCGGCGTACCACACCTCCGAGGTCGTCCCCGCCCGCGAACTGGCCGACCGGTGCTCGCGCACCCTGGGCCGGGCCCGCGTGCGCGGGGTCGAGGACCTGCACCGCACCCAGCGGGACTGGTACGACCACTTCTGGGACCGCGCCGACGTCGAGGTGGAAGGGCCTGCGGAGACGCAGCAGGCCATCCGCTTCAATCTGTTCCAGCTGGCGCAGGCGTCCGCCCGGGCCGAGTACAACGGCATCGCCGCCAAGGGTGTCACGGGCAGCGGCTACTCCGGCCACTACTTCTGGGACACCGAGACCTACGTCCTGCCGTTCCTCACCTACACCGTGCCGCGGTTCGCCCGGAACGCCCTGCGCTTCCGCTACAACATGCTCGACAAGGCACGCGACCGGGCCAAGTACCTGTCGGTCAAGGGCGCCCTCTATCCGTGGCGGACCATCAACGGCGAGGAGGCGTCGGCGTACTACGAGGCCGGTACCGCGCAGTACCACATCAACGCCGACATCGCGCACGCCCTGGTCAAGTACCTGTGGGCCACCGACGACCAGGAGTTCATGATCCGCGAGGGCGTGGACATGCTGGTCGAGACCGCACGGATGTGGGTCTCGCTCGGGTTCTTCGCCGACGACGGCTGCTTCAACATCCACGGCGTCACCGGGCCCGACGAGTACACCACCGTGGTGGACAACAACCTGTTCACCAACGCCATGGCGAGGTTCAACCTGGTGGCCGCCGCGATCGCGTGCAAGCGGATCGCCGAGCTGGGTGACGGCCGGTGGGCGGGGATCTGCCGGCGCCTGAAGATCGACGACGGCGAGATCGCGGAATGGCGGCGCGCCGCCGAGAGCATGGTGATCGCCTATGACGAGGAACTGGGCGTGCACCCGCAGGACCAGGACTTCCTCGCCAAGGAGGTCTGGGACCAGGATCTCGAGGACCCGCGCCGACCGCTGCTGCTGCACTTCCACCCGCTGGTGATCTACCGGCACCAGGTGCTCAAGCAGGCCGACGTGGTGCTGGCGATGTTCCTGCGCGGCGACGAGTTCTCCGAAGCGGAGAAGCGCGCGAACTTCGAGTACTACGACCCGCTCACCACCGGTGACTCGACGCTGTCCGCGGTGGTGCAGTCGATCATCGCCGCCGAGATCGGGTACTGCGACGAGGCGTTCGAACACTTCCAGAAGGCGCTCGTCGTGGACCTGGCCGATGTGCACGGCAACGCCACCGACGGTATCCACGTGGCCTCCACCGGAGGGGTCTGGTCCGCGCTCGTGAGCGGGTTCGGCGGGATGCGCGACTACCGGGGCGACATCTCGTTCGACCCCCGGGTGCCCGCGGAGTGGGGCGCGGTGACGTTCCGGCTGACCGTGCGCGGGACGCACGTGCGGGTCCGGTGCACCCACACGGAGATCACGATCGACAACCTCAACGGCGCGGACTTCGAGTGCACGGTGCAGGGGCAGCCGGTGACCGTACCCGCCGGCCAGACCCTCACGCTGGGGCTGGATGAGCGGGCCCGCGTCTGCCTGTCCCGCGCCGAGCTCGCCGCGGTAGAGCGCTGAGGGGCGGGCACCGAGGGGTGTGAGCCCTCGGCGCCCGCTCGGCCCGCCCCTCCCGCCCGCGAGATGCGCGTCCTCTTCGTCCTGCGCGCCCGGAACGCTCGCACGCTGGGCGGTCGCGCCGGTGGAATGGACCACAGGGGCCGCGCAAGTCTGCCCGGCGCCGGGAGATCGGGGGCCGGGGCACCGAGGGTCAGGCGGCGAATCGGCAGGTGCGCTGGGCGTACGCCGCACGAACCTGCTGTAGCAAGTCGCCTCGTTGGTGGCGGAAGATCCTGTGGTCCACGACGATCACGATCCAGCCGGCGGCCTGGAGACGGTTCCTGCGGTACCGGTCCTTCGATTGCTGTTCCGGGTGCTCGTGGTGCGCGCCGTCGTACTCCACCGCGATCTTGTGAATGGGATCAGCGAGATCGAGGCGGTATCCGCCCACCTCGACCTGCGGCACGAACCCCGTGAAGCCAGCGTCTCGGAGGAACAACCTCGCTTCGGTCTCCTTGGGGGACTCACTGCGACGATCGGCGTCCGCGAGCACCCGTCGTGCTCGTGCGACGCCCCAGGCGCCGACCTGGCCGTCGACCACGTCGCGGAGCTCGCGCTCGGAGAACCCGTGCCGGTAGAAGTGCTCCACCGCGATGACTCCACCGAGGTGGTCGGTGAACCGGGCCAAGTCGAAGGCCGTCCATCGCCGACTCGTGACGGCGACGCCCCGCTTGTGCTCCACGGCCGAGGCGGGCAACCGGTATCGACGAATCCGCAGGCCCGAACGCGTTCTTCCGCTGGGGCCGACGCACAACTCCGGGATGGCGTCGTCAGGGGCGGCGATCCCGTGGAGGACCGCCGCCGACCATCCGGTGAGGACGCCGCTCGGGTACAGCCGCGAGTAGGCCACTGACAAGGTCTCGAAGCCGAGCGGAAGACCAGCCGGCAGCCAGAGTTCGTCCGCGATCTTGACGAACTCGCGCTCTCGTCGTCGACGGGGGAGGGCGGCGAGCTCGCTGCTGAGCCGGGCGGACGAGAGGACGGGGTGCTGTGGGCCCGGGTGGTGGCGCGTCATGCCGAGGATGATCCTCGGCGGGAACGAGGGGGTCCGGTGTTCACGCGGGGATTCCGGCCGCCCTGTGGAGGGGGGACGATTGTGGACGACCGGAGCGCACGGAGGACCCGGTGGGCTCCCGGAGGAGCCGATGGGCTGGTCGTCCGAACATGGGGACGACAGGTGCGCGGCGGGAATGGACCAGAGGGGGCGCGCACGTGGCGGATGGGCGAGCAGAGGGGGCGCGGAACTCGGAAGGGGGCGAGCAAAGGGGACGCGCAACCCGGAGGGGCTGGGCAGGTGGGTCAGCGGGGGCGGTCGGGCTGGATGCGCAGGGCCCGGAGGGACGTGGCCAGGCCGTCGTACTGCGCCACCAACTGCACCAGACCCACCAGCTCGGCCTCGGTCAGGTGGGCCGCCACCTCCGCCCACGTGTCGTCCGCGATGTCCTTGGTCCGCACCAGCTCGTCGACCGCGGTCAACACCGCGCGCAGCCGGTCCGACCAGCCGGCGTCCGCGGGGTCGTGCAGGGTGCGGGTGATCTCGTCGTCGTCGAGCCCCACCCGCGCGCCGATCCGCTCGTGGTGGGCCCGCTCGTAGGCGCTGTCCCGCAGGTGGGCCACGCGCAGGATCACCAGCTCGGTGGTCCGGCGGTCGAGGACCCCGAACGGCATCATCATCCCGGAATAGGCCAACCACGCGGGGAAGAGCCGGCGGGCACGTCCGAGCGTGGCGAACAGATGGACGTCGCGGCTGCCGGTCACGCGGGCGCCCACGCGGTTGACGGCCCAGCCCACCGGTCCGAGTTCACGGAACCCGCCGGGACGGATGCGGGGCCGGGCCGGGTCCCGGGGATGGCTGTCGGTGCTGTGCGGCTGGCTCATGGCCGTCAGGGTAGGGCAGGGGAGGCGGCCGGCGAGTGGGGTTCGTCGAGCAGATAGGGCGAGAGCGACGAGCGGTGCGCGTCCACCTTGAGGGTGCGGTTCAGCGGCGGGAAGGCACGTTGGGGACAGGCGGGCCGCTCGCACATGCGACACCCGGACCCGATCTTGGTGGCGGCGTCGGCGTCGGCGAGGTCGAGTCCCTGCGCGTAGACGGTGCGGTGGGCGTGCCGGGCCTCGCAGCCCAGACCGATCGCGAACGTCTTGCGGGGTTGCCCGAATCGCATGGGCCGGGTGGTGACGGTGCGCGAGACCCACAGGTGCAGACGCCCGTCCGGCAGCTCCGCGACCTGGCGCATGATCTTGCCCGGGAAGGAGAAGGTCTCGTAGACGTTCCACAGCGGGCAGGTGCCACCCGAGGTGGTGAAGTGGACACCGGAGGCCGACTGCCGCTTGGACATGTTCCCCGCGCGGTCGACGCGCACGAAGCTGAAGGGCACCCCGGAGGCTCCCGGGCGCTGGAGGGTGGAGAGGCGGTGGCACACGGTCTCGTAGCCCGTCGCGTAGAAGGTCATCAGGCGTTCCACGTCGTAGCGGAAGTCCTCGGCGGTGTCGAGGAAGCGCTGGTAGGGCATGAGCACGGCCGCGGCGAAGTAGTTGGCCAGCCCGCGCTGGGCCAGGGCGCCGGCGGCGGGGGAGCTGAAGGTGCCGTCGGCCACGAGCTGGTCGAGCAGCTCGCGGTGTTCGAGGAACGCGAGCTCGGACGCCACCCGGAAGGCCTGCTGTCCTCCGGTCAGGTGCGCCGACAGGTCCAACCGGCGGTCCCGGGCGGAGAAGCGGTGCCACAACCCGTCGGGCAGGTCCACGCGGCGCACCACCCGGACGCCGTGGATCTCGGCGAGCCGGTTCTCGAGCTCGGCCCGGACGTCGCCGCGGTTCATGCGGATCCGGGTGGTGAGTTCCTCGGCCGCGGTGTCCAGGGAGTCGATGTAGTTCTGGCGTTGGTAGAAGTAGTCGCGCACCTCCTCGTGCGGCATGGCCAGGGCGAAGTTGTCCGCCTCGTCGGACAGGGCGTTGCGGCTCTCGGTGAGGGCCGCGAGGAGGTCCGCGGAGTTGCGGTACCGCTGGTTCAATACCGCGAAGGCGCGTGCCAGCGACGGGTGGGCACGGACCAGGTCGATCACGTCGCCCGCGGGGATCCCGGTGGACACCTGGGGGTCGGACAGGGCCTCGGTGAGCTCCGCGATCAACCGCGTGTCGGCGTCGGAGGCGAAGAAGGTCGAGTCGACCCCGTACTCCTCGGACAGTCGGGCCAGCACCCGGGAGGTGACCGGGCGCGTGTCCTTCTCGAGCTGGTTCAGGTAGCTGGCCGAGAGCCCGAGCGTCTCGGCGAAGGCGGCCTGGGTGAGACCGTGCTCCTCGCGCAGGCGGCGCAGGCGAGCACCCATGTGGATGGTGGTCATCAGCGGCTCCCGCGGGTCGGTGGTGTGCCCCACATTCTTCGCAAAGTTCGCAAGCAATGCAAGGAAACTCGCCAGATTCGCACAATTCCCAGGTAGACGGGCTGCGATGCGTGTGGCATCCTTTCCAGGTACAGGACGCCGCGCTCGCAATTGTGCGAAGCAGGGTCCGCCCCCGAGACAGAAAAGAGTCGCGATGTCGAACGTCGGCAAGGCACGTACCGCTGCAGAGATCCAGCAGGACTGGGACACCAACCCCCGCTGGAAGGGCATCACCCGCAACTACACCGCCGAGCAGGTGGCGGAGCTGCAGGGCACCGTCGTCGAGGAGCACACCCTCGCCCGCCGTGGCGCGGAGATCCTCTGGGACAAGGTCAACAACAAGGACTTCGTCAACTCCCTCGGCGCGCTGACCGGCAACCAGGCCGTCCAGCAGATCCGTGCCGGCCTCGAGGCCGTGTACCTCTCCGGCTGGCAGGTCGCCGGCGACGCCAACCTCTCGGGCCACACCTACCCGGACCAGTCGCTGTACCCGGCCAACTCGGTCCCGACCGTCGTGCGCCGCATCAACAACGCGCTGCTGCGCGCCGACGAGATCGCCCGCATCGAGGGTGACACCTCGGTGGAGAACTGGCTCGCCCCGATCGTCGCGGACGCCGAGGCCGGCTTCGGTGGCGCCCTCAACGCCTACGAGCTGCAGAAGGCCATGATCGCGGCCGGCGCCGCCGGTGTGCACTGGGAGGACCAGCTCGCGTCGGAGAAGAAGTGCGGCCACCTCGGTGGCAAGGTGCTCATCCCGACCAACCAGCACATCCGCACGCTGACCTCGGCCCGTCTCGCGGCCGACGTCGCGAACGTCCCGTCGGTCATCATCGCGCGCACCGACGCCGAGGCCGCCACGCTCATCACCTCCGATGTCGACGAGCGTGACCGCCCGTTCATCACCGGTGAGCGCACCGCCGAGGGCTTCTACAACGTCAAGAACGGCATCGAGCCCTGCATCGAGCGCGCCAAGGCCTACGCCCCGTACTCCGACCTCATCTGGATGGAGACCGGCACCCCGGACCTCGAGTACGCCAAGCAGTTCGCCGAGGCCGTCAAGTCCGAGTTCCCGGACCAGCTCCTGGCCTACAACTGCTCGCCCTCCTTCAACTGGAAGGCGAACCTGGACGACGACACGATCGCCAAGTTCCAGAAGGAGCTCGGCGCGATGGGCTTCAAGTTCCAGTTCATCACCCTGGCCGGCTTCCACTCGCTCAACTACGGCATGTTCGACCTGGCCTACGGCTACGCCCGTAACCAGATGAGCGCGTTCGTCGAGCTGCAGGAGCGCGAGTTCAAGGCCGCCGAGGAGCGTGGCTTCACCGCCGTCAAGCACCAGCGCGAGGTCGGCGCCGGCTACTTCGACCGCATCGCCACCACGGTCGACCCCAACACGTCCACCGCGGCGCTGAAGGGCTCCACCGAGGAGGGTCAGTTCCACTGACCCCCCGGGTCGCCCTCGAGTAGGGCGGCCAGCACGCTGGCACCACCACACACCGGGGGCCGCGGCCGTCTCCTCGAGGCGGCCCCGGCCCCCGGTCGTGTCTCACGCACTCCCGGGCCGATGCCCGGGCCGACCATCCGGTTCGAAGAAGGACGTGTCGCACATGCCCACCACCCGCGAGGTAGCCCCGGGACAGGGGTCGATCACCCGCGTGGGAGTGGTCGGTGCCGGCCAGATGGGGGCGGGGATCGCCGAGGTCTGCGCCCGCGCCCACGTCGACGTCCTGGTGTGGGAGTCCACCCGGGAGCTCGCCGCCGCGGGCCGCTCCCGCATCCTCTCCTCTCTCGACAGGGGGGTCTCCTCCGGGAAGATCACCCGGCGCGAGCGCGACCAGGCAGCCCTGCGGCTGCGGTTCACCACCGACCTCGGGGACTTCGCCGATCGCCAGTTGGTGATCGAGGCGATCGTCGAGGACGAGGCGGCCAAGACGGCCGTGTTCCGTGAACTCGACGAGGTGGTCACCGATCCGGAGGCGGTCCTTGCCTCGAACACCTCCTCCATCCCGATCATGAAGCTCGGCACGGGTACCGCGCGGCCCCGGCGCGTGATCGGCATGCACTTCTTCAACCCCGTCCCCGTGCTCCCGCTGGTCGAGCTGGTGAGCACGCTGGAGACGGGGGAGTCCGTCCGTGATCGCGCCGAGGGGTTCGCGGAACAGGTCCTGGGCAAGCAGGTGGTGCACTCCGCGGACCGGTCCGGAGCCGTGGTCAACGCGCTCCTCGTGCCCTTCCTGCTCTCGGCGATCAGGATGGCGGAGAGCGGCTTCGCCACCCCGGAGGACATCGACAAGGCCATGGTGCTGGGGTGCGCCCACCCGATGGGCCCGCTCTCCCTGGCCGACCTCGTAGGTCTGGACACGGTCAAGGCGATCGCCGACTCGATGTACACCGAGTTCCGCGAGCCGCTGTACGCCCCGCCACCCCTGTTGCTGCGCATGGTCGAGGCCGGACGGCTGGGGAAGAAGAGTGGCCACGGTTTCTACCGCTACGACGTCCCCCGCGCCGCGACCCGAGCCGCCCGCTGACCGCCGTGGCCACCGAGCTCGAACGCTCGCACCTCGCCCTGAGCCGTGCGTCCAGCGTGCTGGGCTACCCGCGGATCGGCCCGCGCCGCGAGCTCAAACGCGCGCTCGAACGGTACTGGCACGGTGACGGCACCCGGTCCGAACTCCTGGCCGTGGGGCGCCGGATCCGGGAGTCGACCTGGCGGGAGCTCCGCGACACCGGGCTCACACAGATCCCGGGACACACCTTTTCCTTCTACGACCACGTCCTGGACGACGCCCTGCTGATCGGCGCCGTCCCGCACCGCTTCCGGGACCTGGTCCGTGACCTGTCCCCGCTGGACACGCAGTTCGCGCTCGCCCGCGGCCGTGCGGACGTGGCACCCCTGGAACTTGTCGCCCTGCAGGGCACCCCGTACCACTACCGCCAGCCCGAGTTCGAGGACTCCTCCGTGTTTGGCCTGCGTCCGGAGGAGCTGCTGGCGGAGGTCGCCCGCGCCCACGAGCTGGGGGTCGACCTCCGGCCCGTGATCACCGGACCGGTGTCGCTGCTGCTGCTGAGCAAGCCCGCACCCACCGCCGACCCCGGCTTCCGGCCCCTCGCGCTGCTCGACCGGGTGCTCGAACAGTACGAGGCGTTGCTCGAGGCGCTGGCGGGGGCGGGCGTGACCTGTGTGCAGTTCGACGAGCCCTGTATGACCATGGAGCGCACGCCGGCCGAGGTCGAGCGGGTCCGATGTGCCTACGACCGGCTGTCCGCGGCCCCCACCCGTCCGCGGATCCTGGTGACGGGGCAGTACGGGGACCTTGCCGGGGCGCTGCCCGCGCTCGCGTCCACGGGGGTCGAGGCGATCGGTCTCGATCTGGTGCACGGCTACCGGCCCGCGGACGAACTCGCGGCGATCCCGGGGCTGGCCGACAAACGGCTCTACGCCGGGGTGGTCGACGGCCAGAACGTCTGGCGCACGGACAAGTTCGAGGTCCTGGACTACTTGAAACAGCTCAAGGCCACCTTCACCGATCTGGTGGTCTCGACGTCCTGCACGCTGCTCCACGTGCCCTACGACGTCGGGGCCGAGGTGGACCTGCCCGCGGAACTCGAGGACGCGCTGGCCTTCGCGCGGCAGAAGGTCGCGGAGGTGGTGTCACTGGCCGACGCCCTGGTGGACGGGCCCACGCCGCGCTGGCGGCCGCTGCCGGTGCGGCCCAGTGCGCGCAGGGAGGACGTGCGGGCGAGGACGGCGTCGGTCGACGACGACGACAAGGTCCGCATGCCCTACGCGGAGCGGGCGCCCCTGCAGGCGGGGCGTCTGGGGCTGCCGATCCTCCCCACCGCGACCCTCGGTTCGTTCCCGCAGACGGTGCAGATCCGCCGGGCCCGCCGGGACCTGGCCGACGGCCGGATCGACTACGAGCGCTACCGCGGGTACCTGCGGGAGGAGATCGCCTCGGTGATCCGGCTGCAGGAGGACATCGGCCTGGACGTCCTCGTGCACGGCGAGGTCGAGCGCAACGACATGGTGCAGTACTTCGCGGAACTGCTCGACGGGTTCGCCGCGACCCGGTACGGGTGGGTGCAGTCCTACGGGTCCCGGTGCGTGCGCCCGCCCATCCTGTACGGGGACGTGGCCCGGCCCGCGCCCATGACGGTCGAGTGGACGGGGTACGCGCAGACCCTCACCGACCGGCCGGTCAAGGGGATGGTGACCGGGCCGGTGACGATGCTCGCCCGGTCCTTCTGTCGGACGGACCTCGCGCTGCCCGAGGTGGCCACCCAGCTGGCGCTGGTGATCCGCGACGAGGTGGCGGACCTGGAGGAGGCTGGGCTGGCGATCGTCCAGATCGACGAGCCGGCCATCCGCGAGCTGCTGCCGCGGCGGGGCGCGGACAGGCGGGCCTATCTCGAGTGGGCGGTGGCGACGTTCCGCCTGGCGTCGGCGGGTGCCCGGCCGGACACCCAGATCCACACGCACCTGAGCTACTCGTCGCTCCAGGTCATGAAGGAGGCGATCGAGGGGCTCGACGCGGACGTGACCGCGATCGTCGCGACCCGGTCGATCGACTGGGTCCTCGACGCCCTCACCGACCACACCCTCACGCGGCAGGTGGCCCCGGGTGTGTACGAGTCTCGATCCGGCTTCGTCCCGGACATCGATCTGCTGCACGAGAGGCTGCTCGAGGCCGTGGCGGCGGTGGGGGTGGACCGCCTCTGGGCGGTCCCGGACGGCGGGCTCAAGACCCGCTACACCTGGCAGTTGGAGCCGAGTCTGCGCAACCTGGTCACCGCGGCGCGACGAATCCGCCGGGCGGTTGCCCGCGGGACCTGAGGTTCCAATAGAATCGGGTCAAGCAACTCCCGGGCCGCCGCGTCCGGGATCGGTAGTAGACGAAAGAGGACGACATCATGGCCGGTCAGACCCTCGAGCACACTGGTGCTGCCATCGTCGAGGAGTACTACCCGAAGTACGCGACCGAGGTGGCGCCCACCTACCCGCTGTACTCGACCGAGATCTACGCCGGTTCGGCCATCATGCTGCTGGCGATGAGCATGCTGGGTCTGCCCATCACGGCGCTCGCCTTCTACACCGACGACATGGACGTCTCCCTCGGTCTGGTCGTGGCCGCGGTCGTGGCCACCGTCGTCGTCTTTGTCATCGGCCTCGCGGTGTGCATGATCGGGTTCCGCAAGTACGGGCGCAAGGACGCACATTGACGCTCGACCCGGTCGCCGCGGCGGGCGGTTCCGCCCTGGTCGCGGGTGACCCGGCGACCGACGCGGAGCGCAGGGCTGCGCTCCGCCGCATGAAGCTGGTCGCGACAGGGTTCCTGGTCGTGGCCGGGATCATCTTCCTCTTCGCGGAGTATTCGCTGTCCAACGGCGCCGGGGCGTGGGCCGGGTACGTGCGCGCGGCGTCCGAGGCGGGGATGATCGGTGGCCTCGCGGACTGGTTCGCGGTCACCGCGCTGTTCCGTCACCCGCTGAGGATCCCCATCCCCCACACGGCGCTGATCCGCAAGAAGAAGGACCAGCTGGGGACCTCGCTGGGCACCTTCGTCGGCGAGAACTTCCTCGATCCCGAGATGGTCAGCGAGAAGGTCCGCAGCGCCCGGATCCCCGCGCGGGCGGGCGAGTGGCTCCAGGAGGAGGACCACCGTGCGATCGCCTCCGACCAGGCGGCCAAGGCGATCCGGTCCGTCCTGGCGGTCCTGCGAGACGAGGACGCCACGGCGATCATCGAGCGGACCATCGTCGCCCGGATCGCGGAGCCGAAGTGGGGACCGCCCGCGGGCCGGATCCTGGCCGAGCTCCTCGAGGAGGGCCGCCACCTGCCTCTCCTCGACCTCATGGCCGACCGCACCCACGGGTGGGTCGAGGCCAACCCGGAGACCATCGACCGCTGGGTCCGCGAGAAGGCGCCCACCTGGGCGCCGCAGTTCGTCAACGAGCTGCTCTCCGACCGCGCCTACCGCGAGCTCCGCGAGTGGACCTGGCAGATCAAGGTGGACAAGCAGCACGCGGTCCGCCTTGCCCTGATCGGGTTCGTCGAGGACTTCGCCCGCGACCTCCAGCAGGACCCGGCCACGATGGACAAGCTCGAGATCTTCAAGGCGGAGGTGATGAACCGCGAGGAGGTCCGTCGGGCGGCGGCCTCCGCCTGGACGGCGGCCAAGCGGATGATCGTCGAGGCCACCGAGGACTCCTCCTCGACCCTCCGGGTGAAGATCGACGACCTCCTGCGCCGGCTGGCCGATCTTCTGGTCGACGACGAGAAGGTTCGGGCGCGCCTCGACGACTACATGACCCGCACCGCGACGTACGTGGCGGTGAATTATGCCGGCGAGGTGACCTCGATCATCGCCGATACCGTCGAGCGGTGGGACGCCGACGAGGCGTCCGACAAGATCGAGCTGCTCGCCGGAAAGGACCTGCAGTTCATCCGGATCAACGGCACGCTCGTCGGCGCCCTCGTCGGCGTGATCATCCATCAGTTCACCCTGCTCGTCTTCTGACCTGCTCATTCGACCTGCCCGTTCGTTGACGCGGCCCCTGAGGGGCCCGCCGCGAGCCTGTGACCCATCACACCGCTCCGACCGCTTGCTGCAGTTAGCACTCGTTGCTAGCGTTGTCCTCAGACGACGTGAGACGCACGGCGAGGGGAGGTGGACTCCATGGCCGAGAAACGTGGCCGGGAGACCGGCAGGAAGCCCGGGTCCACCGCCGCGCAGGCGGTCGAACCGACCGCCGCGACCCTCGCGCGGAGGGCCAAGCCGACCGGCGAGGTCCCCCGTCACGACGACGTCGCCCCACAGGGTGACGACGACAAGCGCATCTCCGAGTCGCAGGACATCGGGTCGTTCATCCGCGCACAGCGGGAGGCCGCCGAGGTGTCCATCCGGCAGCTCGCCGAGCGTGCCGGCGTCTCCAATCCGTATCTGAGTCAGATCGAGCGTGGGCTGCGCAAGCCGTCCGCTGAGGTGCTGGGTCAGATCGCACGAGGTCTGAGGTTGTCCGCCGAGGTGCTCTACGCCCGCGCCGGGATCCTCGAACTGAAGGAGGGCAGTCCGGTGAGGGACGCCATCCTCACCGCGCCCGACCTCACCGAGCGTCAGAGGGAGGTGCTCGTGGAGATCTACGAGTCGTTCCGAACGAACAACGCGACCGCCGCCGAACAGGTCGTCGACGTGCACTGAGCCCGTCCGACGGCGGCCCCGTGGGGCCACGTCACATCCCACCCCGCAACACCTGCATGACAACGATCAAGGAGCCGACATGAGCCAGAAGAAGCCCGTTTCCAAGAAGACCCCCGCCCAGGCCGCCGCCGCGCAGGCCGAGTCGCAGGCCAACCCCAAGGACACCGCGCCGAGCGGCCCGCTCGGTCAGGCGCTGTCCGCCGTGCGCACCCCGGTCTACGCCTACGTCGGCGTGAACGACCTCGCGGTCCAGGCCGTGTCCGGGCTGGTCTCGGACCTCCGTCGTCGCGCGGAGGAGGCCGTCACCGACGCCCAGACCAAGGTGAACGAGCGCGTGACCGACGTGCAGAACCGGGTGACCGAGCGCGTGGCGGACGTGCAGAACCGCGTCACCGAGGTCCCCGATCGCGTGCAGGCGCTGCCGGCCGAGGTGGAGGAGCTGGTCAACCGGTTCCGCCCCGAGGAGCTGCGGAAGGTCGCCGACGCCTACGTCGAGGTCGCGGCCGGGATCTACGGTGGGCTCGCCGCCCGTGGCGAGGACGTGGTGTCCCGCCTGCGTGAGGAGAACCCGCAGCTCGAGGCCGGCCTGGCCCGCGTCAACGAGCAGGTCGCCCGCGCCGCCGGCGCCATGGAGGAGCAGGTCGAGCTGGGCGAGGACGCGCTCGGCACGGTCGCCCGCCAGACCCGGTCGATCGGCGTGAAGGCCGCGGGCCGCGTGTCCAAGGCCGCCCGTCAGGCCGCCGAGGAGGCCGGTACCGCCGCCGACAAGGCCGCCGACAAGGTCGAGGACGCCGCGTACGCCGCCTCGGACGAGGTCCAGAGCGGTGCCGCGAAGGTCGAGGCCCAGGCGGCCCAGGCCAAGAAGGCGACCGCGAAGAAGGCCCCGGCCAAGAAGGCTCCCGCGAAGAAGGCCCCGGCGAAGAAGGCCCCGGCCAAGAGCGCCGCGAAGTCGACCACCGCCTCCAAGTCGACCCCGGCCGCCAAGACGGCGTCCACCTCGGCGACCAAGTCGACCTCCGGGTCGGCGTCGGGCTCGACCTCGGGTTCGGGCTCGACCTCCGGTTCGGGCTCGGCCAGCACGCCGTCGTCGTCCTCGACGACCTAGTCCTCGTCGTCGACCGACAAGTCGTCCGACTCCGGCAGCAAGTGAGTCACCGCGGCTGAGGCCGCAGTCAGCCGCCCCCGGCCCGCTCTCCCCGAGCGGGCCGGGG
>NZ_JAALEB010000297.1:0-3193 GCF_014145165.1 Dietzia sp. Cai40
TCGCTCCTGTTCACCCCTCCCCCGCAACGCCGCGGTTGGCGGACCTCTCGCCGGGATTTCGGCTCTGGGACCTGCGAGATGCCCGCCAAGTGGGGCTGTCACCTGAGTCGGGTGCCGCGGCCGGGCTGGATGCCTCGTCGTCGCGTGTCGTTGTTGCTGTCGTCGTCGCTGCCGTCGCGATCCGTCTCAGGCCTCCGACAGTCCTGGCACAGCGTCCAAATAGGGCTGCGACCTCCCAATACCTCGCAGCATGGAAGATGAGACACATGTCAGGTTCCCTGTTGAACTGCACTTTTGGTGCGAATCGCGAAACTGTGACGTTGTTTACAAAACCGTTACTTCCGTTTACTACCGGCCAGTAGGTAAACGATAATAAATGCGATACGTCAACAAGAGTGTTGGCGCCCACCCTCACCTCCACCGGAAAGGCCCACCCATGAGCACCACGCCCCAGACCTCCCCGACTGCCTCGCCGAAGCAGAACCGCCGCAAGAAGACCCGCGCCATCATGGCCTCCGGTCTGGTGCTCGGCGTCGGTGCCGCGGTGACCCTGGCCGCCTGGTCCGACACGGCGTGGGGCGTGAGCGAGTTCGGTACCACGGGCAGCGACTTCAACATCCAGGCCCACTTCAACGCCACCGAGGGGTGGAACGAGTTCGTCACCAAGGACAAGGCCGGCACCATGCAGTTCGGACCCGCCTCCAAGGCCCTGGTCCCGGGAGTGCCCGTCTACCAGCTGGTGGGCCTGCACGAGAACAAGGGAAAGCTCGGCGCGGATGTCACCATCGCGCAGCAGAGCGTCGCCTCCAACGCGCTGACCAGCAAGGTCGCCGTGTCGATCGCCGAGCTCGGCGGTGGCTCGACCCCGCCGTCCAACTGCTCCGCTGCCGCCACCAACTTCAAGCCCGCCGGCACACTCGCCGCCCCCACGACCTCCACGACCCGCGTGGAGAAGAACGACTACAAGTGGCTGTGCCTGCGCGCCGAGCTGGCCCCGACCGCCGGACTGGATTCCGCCGGCATCGCGCCCGCCCCCGTGTTCTGGAACTTCGACGCGCAGAGCGACGACGCCTGACCCGCGACGACCAACTGATCCGAGACCGACGAACGACACGCGAGAGGTGATGGCCGTGCAGACCGCAGCAACGATGTCCCACAGCGGAACCCCGGCCCGCACCGCGGGAGCGCACCGCGCCCCCGGCAGGTCATTCGGCTCCTACCTCGCCGGCGGGCTGGCCAATCTGCTCGCCGCCGGCGGGGTGGTGGCGGTCGGTCTCGTGATCGCGGCGGTGACGATGAACATCACGCTCATCATGTTCAAGACCGGGTCCATGTCCCCCACGATCCCCACCGGCTCCGTCGCCGTGGTCAAGGAGATCAGTGCGGACGAGATCCGGGTGGGCGACGTCGTCACCGTCGACCGTCCCGGCCGGCTGCCCGTCACCCACCGGGTGATCGAGGTCCATCCGCAGGTGCCCGGCGAGGCGCTCATCCTGATGCAGGGCGACGCCAATCCGAACCCCGATCCGGGGATGTACCGGGTCGAGAGCGTCCGCAAGGTGCTGTGGTCGGTGCCCGGGCTGGCGAACGTGATCGTCTGGGCCGGGAACCCGCTGGTCCTGGGTTCGATCACCCTGCTCGCCGCGCTCGGGGTCCTGTGGACCTTCTGGCCGGGGCGCGATGACGACGACGACGAGGTCGGGCGGTGACCCTCCGGCAGCATCCGGTGCGGGCGCTCGTGGCGGTCCTCGGCGCCCTCGCCCTGCTCCTGACGACGGCCCTGGCACTCGGTTCGATCCGGCCCACCGAGGCGACGTGGTCCGACAGCGCAGTGGGCGCGGCCGAGTTCGGGGCCGCCAATCCGCACCAGAACACGCGCTTCGCCCGCGCGATGTCGACCTTCGGCCAGATGGAACGAGCGGTCCGGGACAGCGACGTCGGCGCCGTCACCGCCTTCCGCCAGAGCCCCGACACGTCCCGCCAGGTCGTCGGTCCGGCGACGCACAGCAGCACCGGCTCCTTTCCCACTTTCCTGCTCCCCCTGACCACCGTGGGATTCTCGTGCTCGACGCTCGATGCGCAGTCGCGGTGCGAGAACGGGAACCCCACCGGCGTGGCCGCCGCCACCGCCGGCGCGGTCTCCGAGACCCGATCTCTGGACGTGCGGACGGCCAGCATCCTGGGGGCGGACCTGGTCAGCTACTCGGGCAGGAACCCGATTCGCGCGACCGCGGCCTGCTCCCCCACCGCCGGGGCGGCGACCCTGAGCTCGGACGGGCCGGTGATCCTGGGGCGGAACGGTCTCTTCGAGCAGGAGGTCCGCGTGGCGATGCCCGGTCCGAACTCGGAGCAGACGGGGTACCGGAGCTGGGGCAGCTACGACTACGTCGCCACCCTCCAGCACGTGAGGAAGGAGGGTCCCGGATACGCCCTGTCCCAGCTGCGGCTGCGCGTCAATGCCACCGGCACGGGCGGCGCCGAACGCTGGAACCTCACCCTGATCCTCGCTCACGCCGAGTGTGGGGTCGACCGGGCTGCCACGGCCGCCCCCACCCGCCCCCACAGCGGAGAATGGCCGATCCTCTCGGCACAGACCAACCGGATGATGGTCGCCCAGGCCGACGCGCCGGTCGCCACGCCGTCCGAGGTCGCCGCCGCCGACGGCCGCGAGGCCCCGAACGAGGAGCCGGACGAGGAGCCGGCCAGCGACGTGCCCGTCAGCGACGCGTCGGAGCCGAGCACGAGCACACCCAGGACCACGACGCCGGTCGAGCACTCCGAGCCCGCCGACACGTCCACCGAGAAGGCCGCTGTCGCTGACGAACCGCAGCGACCGGCGACCGTCGCTCCCGGCCGGTGGTTCACGGTGGTGGGCCGCGACAGCGTCGAGCTCGGTTCGGCGAGGATCGACGACATCACGCGGACCCCCGGCTGCGGGGCGGCGCTCACCCTGCACATCACCACCTCGGCAGAGGCGGGTCCGGAACGCTGGTCGTCCATCGGCCCCGGCGACTTCGCCGAGCTCCGGCCCAGTGGCGCGACCCGCGGCGCCCGGCCAGTGGGCTCGGACTGCGAGCAGTCCGCGGCCTCCACGACCACGCGACTGTCGCCCGGCCGCGAGTACGAGATCGTCCTTGCGTTCCAGCTCGACGACTCGGCGCAGCGGGCGGTGCTCCGGCCCGAGGGCACCGCC
>NZ_JAALEB010000298.1:0-10485 GCF_014145165.1 Dietzia sp. Cai40
TGGGGGCCGGTGATCGCGTCTGTGGGGACCACCGGCCCCGTCTCGGGGATTACTTACTGACTCGCGGCGGCGTGTTCGCGCATGTTGTGGGTGCCGGTGTCGATCCAGAGGGTGTTGTGGACGATGCGGTCCATGACGGCGTCGGCGTGGACTCCGGAGCCCAGGCGCTGGTGCCAGTCTTTCTTGGGGTACTGGGTGCAGAAGACTGTCGACCCGGTGTCGTAGCGCCGCTCAAGGAGCTCGAGGAGCATTCTGCTGATCGTCTCGTCGGGGTGGTCGAGGAGCCATTCGTCGATCACCAGCAGGGAGAACGCGGCGTACTTCTTCAAGAATTTGTTCTGGCCCTGGGGTCGGTCTTTGGCCAGGGCCCAGGCTTCTTCGAGGTCGGGCATCCGGATGTAGTGCGCCCGGAAGCGGTGCTGGCAGGCCTGCTTGGCCAGGGCGCAGCCGAGGTAGGACTTGCCCGAGCCGGTGAAGCCCTGGAAGACGACGTTCTGTTGGCGCTGGATGAACGAGCAGGTGGCCAGCTGCGCGAGCATGGCCCGGTCCAGGCCGCGCTCCTCGACCAGGTCTACGCGCCGCAGATCGGCTGCTGGGTAGCGCAGGTTGGCCCGGCGGATGAGTCCGTCGATCTTGGAATGGTTGAAGCTCTCGTGGGCGTGTGGCAGATAGGGCCAGTGGGTACGCCTAGTCCGGCGATCCGGTACTGCGATTCCGGCGACTCGGTACTCCTTGGGGCGGGCGGGGTGGTCTGCTCGGGGTGAGGCGGCGCGACTGCGCCGCTTCTTCCTATTTGAGGAGGCTGATGTGGCCGAGTACAAGGCCATCATGACGTTGGCGCTGGCCGGGCATAGCTACAGCGAGATCGTCGCCGCCGTCGGGTGTTCGCGTGGGGAGATCGCGGCGGTGAAGAAGACGATCACCGCGTACGGCATCACCGCCGGCCAAGCGTCGTCGATGAACCCGGCCGAGATCGCCGGGATGTTCCCCGACGGGCGCAAACGCGTCTCGGAGGACTACACCAAGCCTGACTTCGATCGGGTGCTGGCGTCGATGAAGTTCAACCGGCACTTCACCATCCAGCAGGCCTGGGGCAAGTACCTCGCCGCTCCGGCCGGAAGCGGGAAGAAGTACGGGTACTCGCAGTACTGCGCCCTGTTCGCCGAGCACGCCCGGGCCAAAGACGTGGTGGCCACGCTGCATCACGAACCCGGTCGGACGATGTTGGTCGACTGGGCCGGCGACACCCTCGAGGTCCTCGACGCGGTCACCGGCGAGGTCACCAAGCTGTACCTGTTCGTGGCGGTCCTTCCGTACTCCGGTGCGGTGTTCTGCCGCGGCTTCACGGATATAAAGTCGCCGTCCTGGATCGACGCCCACGTGGCCGCGTTCGCGTTCTTCGGCGGGACACCGCAGATGGTGGTGCCCGACAACCCGACCACCGCCACTCACCGGCAGAAGCAGGGCGAGGCGGCCAGGGCTGTCAACGTCCGCTACCAGCAGCTGGCCGACCACTACGGCACCGCGATCGTGCCCGCGCGGGTCCGAAAACCCCGCGACAAGGCGGCCATGGAATCGGCCGTGGAGGTGGTCAACAAGCGCGTAATCGGCTACCTCGCCGAAGAGGTGTGGACCACCATCGAGGCCCTGAACGCGGCGATCGCCGAACGCGTCGCCGAGATCAACACCCAGATTCGCCGAGCTGACGGTACGACCCGGTTGGAGAGGTTCGAGTCCGACGAAGCGCCGCTGCTGGCGGCCCTGCCAGACGACGGGTTCGCCACGGTGGAATGGAAGCAACTCAAGGTCGGCCGGAACTATCACGTCTCCTGCGACTCGCAGTACTACTCGGTGCCGTACACCTTCGCCGGTCAGCTGCTGCGGGTGCGCCTGACCGCGCAGTCGGTGACGCTCTTCGACGGTGACCAGGTCGTCTGCGAGCACTCCCGGCGCCACGGCCGCAAGGGCCAGTACTCGACGGTGCTGGCTCACGCCCCGAAAGAGCACCAGGGTATCGACGGCCTGTGGTCGCGGCAGTGGTTCACCGACCGCGCCCGCGGGTTCGGCCCCGCCACCGAGAAAGTGATCGCCCAGATCCTGGATCGTCACGTGATCGAGGCGCAGGGCTATCTGGACTGCCAGAACATCCTCGAAACTCTCGGCAAGAGAAGTCGACAGCGGCTCGAGGCGGCCTGCCAAGTGCTGCTCAACCAGAACAGCGTCGGCAGCTACAGCGTGCTCAAACGCGTCATGGCCACCATCGACTCCGACGGCAAAGCGCCCCGACCCGTGGTCCCAGCGGCGGCCACCCGAAAGCCCCCGCCACCGGCCGGAGCCCGAGACGACGGCGCGGTGCAGGTGCGCTCGGCCGATCACTATGCGCGCGGCCGCAGCGGGGAGGGCGTGTGATGTTCACCGAGATCGATCACCAGAAGTTCCGCAACCTGCGCATCACGCACGTGGCGACCCGGTTCGAGGAGCTCATCAGCGATGAGGCCAATGACGAGCTCACCCCGGAGCAGATCTTTCTCACCGCCGTCGACGACGCCTTGGACCAGCGCCAGGCCCACCGGATCGACAAGCTGATCCGAGCGGCGAAGTTCCCGATCCCTCAGGCCTCGATCGCCGAGATCAACTACCAGGAAGGACGCGGGATCACCCCGGTGCGGATGAAACGCTACGCCGGGCACCACTGGCGCCAAGACCCCACCAACCTGCTGGTCCTCTCACCGACCGGCGGCGGGAAAACCTACCTGGCCTGCGCGATCGGCATCGCCGCCTGCCAGAACGGGCACACCGTCACCTACGCCCGCATGGACGAACTCGCCCGGCGGCTGGTCATCGCCCGCGGCGACGGCATCCGCCACCAGAAGATGCTCAACGACCTCTCGGAAGTGGAGCTGCTGATCATCGACGATTTCCTGACCGTGGGCATCGATCCTGAAGCCGCCAACGACTTGTTCGCCGTGCTGGCCAACCGTGAACACCGGCTGCCGACGATGATCGCTTCCCAATCCCGGCCGGCGTACTGGCTCGAGGCGCTGCCTGACCGGGTCGCCGCGGACTCCATCGTCAACCGCCTGGCCAACAACGCCCGCGAGATCAACCTCGGCGAAGTCGACATGCGCCGACAGCGCGACGACCAAGCCCGAGCCACCACCGGCTACTGGGAGTAACCCCCGACGGTGCCGGCCCGCTTCACACACGGGCCGGTTCCGGGTCGCCGGAATGGCGGTACCAACTCGCCGGACCCGCGGTACCGACAAGCCCTATCTGCCAGGCGTGGTCGACGACCAGCTGCAGGCGCTCGCCGAAACTCATGCCGACCACGTGGTCGTCGTGTTGCGCTTCGATCGCCTCGAGCAGTGGCTGGGCGCCCATTTCGCGGAGCTTGCGTTTGGTCTCGCTATCGATGCTGCTCATCGGGCACTCCTGGCGTAGTAGTCGGCACCGCGGACGTAGCCGCCGGCCTGCTCGGGCTTCGTGCGTGGCTGTAGGGCGGCGGTCTTGTCCTGGCCGGTGGCCAGGATCGGGTGGATATGCGCGTAGCGGGGTGAGCGCACCGGCCCGGTCAGCGCCAGGGCGCAGGCGGCTTCGACCCTCTCGGCCGAGAACCGCCGCGAAAGACGCAGCACCGCCAGGGCAGCGTCCAGGCCCTGCTCGTCAACGGGCACGGACTCGAAGATCCGGTTCACCACGATCACCGCCGCCGGCCCCACCCGCTCGGCCCACTCCCGTACCCGGGGCGCATCCCACTGCTGGTACTGGCGGCCGGCGGGCAGGTCGGCATCGTTGGTGCGGTACTGCCCGGAGGCTCCAGCTGGGAGCAGCAGGTGGCTGGAGATCCGCTCGGTGCCGCGGTAGATCTCCAGCGTGCGGGCCGTAATCCGCAGGTCGACTCTGGTGCCGATGTGCGCCAGCGGGGCGGAGTAGAAGTTGCGCTCGAACACCACGTGCCCGTTGCGACCGACCCGGCGGCCGTAGAGCCACCTGCTGATCTCGAACGCCACCGCCGGCAGCGGCGTGAGCAGCGGCCGCTCCTCGGCGGTGAACACGCTCAGCCTCGACCCGGGGCGTTTCTGGAACGGCTCCCGGTTGTAGGCGTCCATCCGCTCACCGATCGCCTCGGCCAGTTCGGGCACCGTGTGGAACATGCGGTCCCGCAGGCCGGCGATCACCCAGGTCGCTACGTGCGCCACGGTGTTCTCTGCGCCAGATTTGTCCTTGGGCCGCCGTATCCGCCCTGGTAGAACGGCTGCTGAGTAGTGGGCGGCCATCTCCCGGTAGGCGTCGTTGAGGACGATCTCGCCGTCGCGGGGATGGGAGACCACGCCGGTTTTGAGGTTGTCGCACACGATCCGCGGCACCGATCCGCCGAAGTTCTCGAACATCGCCACGTGCGCCCGAAGCCACGCGTCCTGCTGCATGTCGGTCGATGGCCAGACGAACGCGTACCGGCTGAACGGCAAGCACGCCACGAATAGGTACACCTTCCGCGTAGCTCCGGTGACCGGATCGGTGAGCTCCATCGTGGGGCCGGACCAGTCGACCTCGACCGTCTGGCCGGCCTTGTGCCCGACGCGGGAGGCGGCGCCGGTGACCATCACGTGTCGCTGGTAGGTCTTGCACCACCGGTCATAGCCCATCGCCGGCGCTTTCGCGTGGGCGCAGC
Organism: Dietzia sp. Cai40; assembly: GCF_014145165.1. Classification (NCBI taxonomy): domain Bacteria; kingdom Bacillati; phylum Actinomycetota; class Actinomycetes; order Mycobacteriales; family Dietziaceae; genus Dietzia; species Dietzia sp. Cai40. The sequence continues at coordinate 4,673 of NZ_JAALEB010000298.1, forward strand.
GGTCGGTGTACTCGCCGTGCAGCAGCTTGAGTGTGACCCCGACCCGGGCCATCTCGCGGTGGACCTGTTCCCAGTCGGGCTGGGCGAACACGCTCTCGTGTTCCCCGCGGCCCGGGAACAGGCGGGCGTACACCTGCTCATCGGTGAGCTCGGCGACGTCGTCCCAGCTCGTCTCGGTCGCATCGGCGGCCTCCAGCACCGCCGCGATGCTCTTGCGGGACATGCCCTGCGAGGCGGCGATCGCCCTGCCTGACAAGCCTTCGGCGCGAAGCTGCAACACGAGCTTCGCCCTGATTTTCCGTACAGTCACGGATTGCTCCTTCCGCCGCGTGCCCTATACACGCGGCGGAAGGAGCCTAGAAGCGGGTGGCCCCCACGGACGCTACTGCTGGCCCCCAAGCGCAATATTCGCGATCTCGGCCACTGGCCCCCAGAGGCAATACCGATGGACCCCAGTGAGACGAATATTCAATATCTCGTGCGGCTTCGGTTCCGCGCCGGATCCACAGTAATGCGAGCGTCAGCATGCCCGCCAGTAGGGACGCCGATTGTGCTGCTAGATGGCAGGGCTGGATGGAAGATGGGGCATTCTCTGGGCCTCTTTGTTACCGAATGAGGGGAAGTCGCGTGGAGTGGTGGGGTTTCGGGGCCGGGGTTCTGGCTGACGAGGGTGTAGCGGTCCGCTGACAAGGGCGGGCCATCGCGTAGTGGTCAATGAGTTACCGCCAAGTAGCTCACACCACTCGAGGCCCCAGTCCCATTCTGGCGTACACGCCCAGCTCGACGCACTGCTGGCCGCTGATCCGCAGGCCATGTTCGCCGAGCTGGTGCGGGTCGGCATGCGGGCGTTGATCGAGGGCGAAGCCGCGGCGAGGATCGGCGTCGAACGCTACGAACGGTCCGAGAAGCGCACGACCCACTGCAACGGGCACCGTCCCAAGTCGATCTCGACCCCGGTGGGAGACACCGAGGCACAGATCCCGAAGCTGCGGGCAGAGTCGTTCTTCCAGGCACCGCTAGAGCGCCGCCGACGGATCGATCGGGCCATGTCCGCGGTGATTATGCAGGCCTAAGTGCGCGGCGTGTCCACCCGGGCCGTGGATGACCTGGTCCGCGCGCTCGGAGTCGATACCGGCATTTCCAACTCGGAGGTCTCACGCATCTGCGCCGAGCTCGATGCCGAAGTCGAGCAGTTCCGCACCCGGACGCTGACCCACACCGAGTTCCCCTACGTGTTCGCCGACGCCACTTTCTGCAAGGTCCGTATCGGTCGGAACGACTCCACCCACCTTTACTGCAGGCCGCCGCTGATTTTCTGCCGGCTATCGTAGCCCGGTATGGCAACGAACGCTGTCCCCGGCCCCGGGCACACGTGTAGACCCGACGGGCGCACAGCGCGCAGAGGACAGACCGCAATCCCGCAGCCACCCGCTCACACAATTCTCGCCCCCGAGGAGGACTTTGAGCTGCAGCAAGTGCTGAAGTGGCTCCAAACCCGGCCAGACCTGGAAGCACATCTACGGAACGCCATCCTCGACGCCATCAACTACGTCATAGAGGGCTCCATCACCGGACGGTTCTATCTCTACGACCCGGAAGTCGACTCCGACGAACGTTCATCGGTCGGCACCAAACTGCAATATCGACTTCTGCACGCCTTAGGCCTACCGAAGCAGAAGCCCCTGGACACCGTGATTGCCGGCATCCCCGTCGAGATCAAAACTACGATCCGCAACTCGTGGATGATCCCCACCGAATCTCAGTGCGAAATCTGCCTACTCATCAGAATCGACGCCCCGGCTGACCATTTCTACGCCTCGATAATGAGGGCCCACCGCGTATGGCTACGCAACGGGGCCAACAAAGACGCCAAGCGCAGCTTCACCTCCGATGCGATGAAACGCTTCCAAACCCCGGTGGTGGACGGACCGCTGCCGCGCAACCCCTTACGCGACCTCACCGAAGACCAGCTCGCTGCGGTATTCGGCCGCGGCGGCATCAAGAAGCGCCTCACTGCCTTTTTCGGCTACATGCCAGACACAGTGGTGCCCCGGTACGTCATCGAAACCATCGGGCTCGGCGCCAAAGACCCCATGCGCCGAGCCCGTCAGGCCAAACCCCACGTCCTCGCCGAACACAACCTGGTCCTTCTGTGCGGAACCTGGCGGGTCGACTGCGCCGCGGCCGCCTCCGTCGGCTACGAACTTGAAGAAGCCGACTGGGTTGCTGTGGACCCGGCCAGAATTTCATTCGATCTGCTCGAGAAGGTGCTCGAGGGAATTAGAGAGCTGCCAGCTCCGGCGTCCGTGAAAGCGGAGCTACCAGACTCTCCGGATCAAGCACAGACTCAAGCTTGACGGCCTCCAAGGCTCGGCGAATCTGTTTACCCACGGCCGCGGCCACCGGCGGAGGGAATGCGTTCCCCACCTGACGCCAACTCGCCGTCTTGGTGCCAGGAAAGATCCAGTCAGGCGGGAAGCCCTGGATGAGCGCACCCATCTGCACTGTGATCCGCGGCATTCCCACAAACCCGGGTGCCGGCGGCTCACTGCCAATGGTCCGACCTTCCACCCCCAGCTCAGCCCACGCGGCCCGCGCGCGGGTCGGCCCCAGGTCAGGACCGCCGTGCTTGAGCGACCCGCCGACCAGGGTCGGTGCGATCGTGTCGGCGCCGGCCGCCCAGTCGTCAGCACCCTCCCAACCATTGGCGGCCATGTGGTCCCGCAGTAGTGCGCCCACGCTCTTCGCCGGTCGCTTGTGAGGCTCGGGCCAAGAGAAATGCCCGGCCCAAGGCTCTTTGAGTCCAACCAGAATCGTGCGGGGCCGCAGCTGCGAGACACCGAAATCCGAAGCCTTGAGCAGCCGCCATGACGACGTGTAGCCCATATCCTCCAGGCGCCCCTCGACCTCCGCCCTGAAGCCCTCAAAAACCGGATCCATCAAGCCGCGAACGTTCTCTATCATGACGGCCTTCGGCCCGATCTCCTCGATCAGATCCAGTGCCCGCGGGAAGAGGTTACGATCGTCATCTGCACCAAGCTGCCGACCCGCCTTCGAAAATGGGGGGCACGGCACGCCGCCCGCCACCAGGTCTGTCTTGCCCGCGTACTGGGCGCCGGACCACTCGTTCAAGTCCATCTCGACGGTGTTCCAGTGCGGCCGGTTGGTGCGCAGGGTTGTGCAGGCGTGCTTGTCGTACTCGACGCAGGCCAAGTGAGCGAATCCGGCGCGCTCCAGGCCAACAGCCTGGCCGCCGGCCCCGGCGCATAGTTCCACTGATGTGAATGCCATGTTTGTGACCCTCTCCCTAGGCCGTCCATCCTGCCATATGCCGGCGCGGGCCACCGCGGCCGGATAGCCAGCCCGCGGCAATCCTAGCGTTCGAGAATCCTCTTACCTGTGGTTTTGAGTAAGAGCGTCGGGAGCGGGTCCGTCGCCAGTTTCAACTTGATGGGCGGACGGAAATGCCGGCGCGAGGTGCACGATTGGGAGTTGAAAGAGGTTCGTGGCGCCGGTACCTTCGGTCGGCCACCGTGCTGCTCACCCTCACGCCCGCCGTTGACACACGGGTCCGGCCCATCTGCCAAACATGCAGCGGCTCGGCGACGCTGCCCCATTCCATAAGCGCTGTGCCCCGGTGCGGACCCGATGGACTCGGTCTAAGTCGTGCATCCCGCGGCCGACAAGCTGCGTGCCGTTATCGCGTGCCGCGGACCGCTGCTTGGGCGTCGCATCACGCGTCGTATGGGGCGGGTTGCCGGTGCCTCGCGACCAGCTTGATCAGAACGGGAGGAACGCATGTACTTCGACGTCTGGTGTCCGGGCATACAAGCCCCCGGCCCCGAGTGGCTCGGCGATATCTGGTCGGGCGCGAAGTGCGAGGCGAGCGAGAACGTCAGGACCAACGGCGAGCTGTTCGGCAGCAAGGGCCCAGCGCGCATCGACACGTCCGTGGTGACGGTCGGCATCAGCGTAGTCGTGGCAGACGCCAACTACGTATCGCGGGACTCTGCCACCCTGCAGTAGATGATCCTCGACCTGCGGGCCGGACCCAGTCGCAAGATTCAGCCGCCAGTGGACCCGGCGCAGTTCGGCGGCGCGACCAACCCGATGCTCGACATCAGCGCGGTGGGCTCGCCCGACACGGTCAGGCGCCAGCTCGAGGAATTCGTCGAGCGCACCGACGCCGACGAGCTCATCACCGTCACCTGCGCCTACGACCCCGCGGTGCGGAATTGGTCCATCGAGCTGCTGGCCGATCTCTGGTTCTAGGCGGCGGTGGTTGGGAAGCCGGTTCGGCTAACGCAGCGCCCCGTCAGATTGACCAATGCGCTCCCAGATGGTTCTCGCTAACCGAACTCGTCGATAGAAAAGATGACATCCTAGTCGCATGGCTAAGGCAAAGGTCCCGTTCGCGAACCTGCCGGACGCGGATCTTGTTGTAGACCGCGTATATGCGGGGGGAAGTGCCAAGACGGTCGCGGACGATCCCATCGGCATGTTGTTGCCAGTCGGAAACCAGGGCGGCTTCCGGTATAAGGGCAGTGTTTCCCAATCTGCAGTGAGGCTGGTAGTCCTCTACACATCGGGTGACGAGGTGGACTGGCCCGACCGGCTGGATCCAACGACGGGGGACTTCACCTACTACGGCGACAATCGCCGCCCGGGCCACCAGCTCCACGAGACTCCCCGCAGAGGGAATCTGCTCTTAAACCAGATCTTCGCCGCCTCGCAATCCGGCCCCGCGCAGCGACGGTTCATTCCGCCAATCTTCCTCTTCCAGAAAACAGGAGAAGGTCGAGACGTTGTATTCCGTGGCCTGCTTACGCCAGGGTCTGCACGACTGAGCCCGGAGGAGGAACTTGTAGCAACATGGCGGACTACGTCGCATGTCAGATTTCAGAACTATCGGGCGCATTTCACTGTTCTGGATGTGCCTGTAGTCAAACGCGAGTGGATCAACCAGGTGTTGGAGGGCAATATATTTGGCAGCGCTTGTCCCCGCGAGTGGGAAATCTGGGTAAGAAGTCGAATTTATACTGCGCTTGAGGCTCCTCCTACCGTTACCATGAGGAGCCGAGAGGAGCAGCTTCCTTTAGTCAAGGATCGTTGGCTAATCGATGACATACACCGTCACTTTGCCCCTGAGCCGGCTAAATTCGAGCATCTGGCCGCCGAGGTCTGGGTATCGACCGATCCCCACGTGGACCACGTTGAGGTGACCAGGCCATCCCGGGACGGCGGGCGGGACGCTGTCGGTACGTTCCGAATCGGGCCGGGCAAGGACCCAATAGCGCTCGAGTTCGCCCTTGAGGCAAAGTGCTATGCGCCCGATAACGGTGTGGGCGTCCGCGACGTGGCTCGTCTGATCTCCCGAATCAGGCACCGGCAGTTCGGCGTGTTCGTTACTACCAGTTTCATCAGCGCCCAGGTTTACGCTGAGGTGAGAGAAGATGGCCATCCTATTGCCTTCGTGACAGGGAGAGACATTGTCGCTGCCGTTCAGCGAATGGGCCATGACTCACCCGAACGTCTACGTAGGTACCTTCATTCACGCCATCCAATTGGCGAAGCTTCCTCCGGGGAGGGCGGCACGGACGTCGCATACCCGGAGGGTGTCGAAATGCGTCCCCCTATTCTTGCTCCGTCTACGAGCGGGAGCGTCAGAGGCGTGCGGTCTTCCCGTCGAGCGACCCCACCAACGGGATAGAGAAAGCAAAGGGGGTGGTTGGTGCGGGACCGGTCGCTGGAGCTGCTGGCCGATCTCTGGTTCTAGTGGTCCGCATTTGAAGTCTTCTTACGGTTGGCTTTCG
>NZ_JAALEB010000299.1:0-5379 GCF_014145165.1 Dietzia sp. Cai40
CGGGCGCGACCGGGGTGGCACTGACCCGCCGCGCGGCCGACGCGCTCGCCGAGCGCACGGGCCTCCAGCTGCCACGGGTGTTGAGCCGCAACGCCGCCCCACCGGTCCCGGAGGGGATCGTTCCCGATGCCCCCGGGGTCACCCCGTTCGTCACGTCCAACGAGGAGTTCTACCGCATCGACACCGCGCTGCGCGTCCCCGCGCTGACCACCGCGGACTGGCGACTGCGGATCCACGGGATGGTGGAGAGGGAGGTCGAACTGGACTGGCAGTCCCTGACGAGCAGGGAGTTCCGGGACCGGATCGTCACCCTGACCTGCGTGTCCAACGAGGTCGGGGGCAACCTCGCCGGTAACGCGACCTGGACCGGTTTCCCGATCGCCGAGCTGCTCGCCGAGGCCGGCCCCCTTCCCGAGGCCGACATGCTGCTCTCGACCTCCGTCGACGGGTGGACGGCGGGTACCCCGCTCGAGGCCCTCACGGACGGCCGGGACGCCCTGTTGGCCGTCGGGATGAACGGCGAACCCCTGCCGCTCGAGCACGGGTACCCGGTCCGGCAGGTCGTTCCCGGCCTGTACGGCTACGTCTCCGCGACCAAGTGGGTGGTGGACTGGGAGGTCACCCGTTTCGACCGGGCCAGTGCCTACTGGACCGACCGGGGGTGGGGTGAGCGGGGACCCATCCTCACCGCGAGCCGGATCGACAGGCCCGCCCCCCTGGCCCAGCTGGAGCCCGGCCCCGTCGTGGTGGCCGGGACGGCGTGGGCCCAGCGCCGGGGCATCGACCGGGTGGAGGTGCAGGTCGACGACGGGCCGTGGAACGAGGCGACGCTGGCCGAGGAGTACTCGATCGACACCTGGCGCATGTGGTCGTGGACGTGGGACGCCCAACCCGGCCTGCACACGGTGTCCGTCCGGGCGACCGATTCGACCGGTGAGGTGCAGACGGAGACACGGCAACCCCCGATCCCCACCGGAGCCACCGGCTGGCACAACCGCACGTTCCGGGTGTCGGGAACATGACCGTCCTCGACACACCCCTCCTCACCACCCGCCCGTCCCGTGCGTTCGGACCACCGCGCATTAGACTGTCCACCGTGTCCGAGCCCACCGCCCCGTCGCTGGCCGATCCGGGGCGCCTCCTGGAGCTCTCCGCGGCCGGGGATCTCGATGCCTTCGCCCGCTTCTACGACCTCATGGCGCCCCGTGTGCACGGTCTCGCGCTCCGCGTCCTGCGCGACCCCGGGTACGCGGAGGAGACCGTGCAGGAGGTGTTCCTCCAGGTCTGGAAGCAGGCCTCGGGGTACAGCCCGAAGCTCGGTTCGGTCCATTCCTGGGTGCTGACCATCGCACACCGGCGTGCGGTGGACAGGGTGCGGTCCGAGAGTTCCGCGGCCCGGCGCGACGAGGCGGACGCCGCCGCGGGGATCACGCACTCCGGCGACATCGCCGACCAGGTGACCGAGGAGATCACCAGGGAAGAGGACGCCGCGGACATCCGTCGATGTCTCGGGGAACTCACCGAGAACCAGCGCGAGTCCATCGAGATGGCGTACTTCTCCGGGTTGACCTACCGGGAGGTCGCCGACCAGCTGGGGTCCGCACTGCCCACGATCAAGTCACGAATCCGCGACGGCCTGCGCCGTCTCAAGAGCTGCCTGGGAGGTGAGCTGTCATGACCGTCCGACACCACGATCACCCGGGGTCCCCGGACACGGTTCATCCCGAGGACCTCGACCTCTACGCCCTGGACGCGCTGGACCAGGAGGAGGCGGACGCCGTCGAGCAGGCGCTCGTCGCCGCGACCCCGGATCAACGCAGCTCGATGCTGGCCCACATCCGGTCCACGCGGGAGGTCGTGGCCGATCTGGTGGCCGACGCCGACCTCGACGTCCCGCCGCCGCCATCCCTGCGCACCAGGGTGCTCGACCTGGTCACGGCGGAGGCCGGGACCGGACACGATGCGCCCACCCCGGATGCCGACGACACCGGTGACACCGGGGGCGCCGCGGTGGTCGACCTGAGCCGGATGCGCGAACGCCGGCGCCCCGGGACCTGGACCTTCCTCGCCACCGCGGCGGCGGCCATCGTGTTGGTGGCCGCGGGGGTGACCATCGGGCGACTGACGGGCGACGCGGGACCGGAGGACAACCTCCCGGTCGCGTCCCCGCCCGCCGCGACGATGCCGGACGAGGTCACGTCCCTGCTCACGGCGCCCGACCTCGAGGTCTCGCGCGGTCAGGTGGGCGGCACCGGCAGCGCCACCGTGCTCGCGTCCAAGACGGCCGACATGGCGGTCATCTCCATGACCGGGATCCCGGAGCCGGCCGAGGGCCGCGCCTACCAGCTGTGGCTGATGGGTCCGGACCACGACCCGATCCCGGCGGGCACGATGGAGTCCGGCGAGGTGGGCCCGTCGCCCTCCGCCGAGCTCAGCGGGATCCGCAACTCCGCCCAGATCGGGATCACCGAGGAGCCCGCGGGCGGCTCCCCGGCCCCCACGGGTGAGGTACTGCTGGCCCTCGACCTGGCCTGAGCGAGCGACCCGGCCCGAGCGCGCATCCTGGCCCGAGGGGCGCGACCCGGCCCCGAAGGTGTCCGGGCGGGATCGGCCGCTCAGGCCCGGCGGCTCACGGCCGCCACCACTGCCGCAGTGGAACGTCCCAGGTCATGGTGTCGCCGAGCCGGACGGCCAGGATCTGATGGAGCTGGATCTTGTTGTGCTCGAAGCCGTACTGGCAGGCACCCATGTAGAGCCCCCACAGCTTGGCCATCGGTTCGCCCACCTCGTCGACGGCCTCGTCCCAGTGCTCGACCAGGTTCGCGCACCAGTCGCGCAGCGTGAACGCGTAGTGCTGGCGGAGGTTCTCCTCGTGGACCACCTCAAACCCGGCGTTCTCCGCCTCGAGGTGGACCGTCCCGGCACCGGCCAGTTCGCCGTCGGGGAAGATGTACCGGTCGATGAAGGCACCCGCCTTGACCGAGCGCGAGTTGTCCGGCCGGGTGATGCAGTGGTTGAGCAGCCGACCCCCCGGCCTCAGGTAGCCGTGCAGCCGGGTGAAGTAGTCGTGGTAGTTCCTGCGCCCGATGTGCTCGGTGATGCCGATGGAACTGACCGCGTCGAAGTCACGCTCGGGGACGTCGCGGTAGTCCATCAGGCGGACCTCGGCGAGGTCCCCCAACCCCTGGTCCCGGATCGCGGCCTGTCCCCATTCGACCTGCTCGCGCGAGAGCGTCACGCCGATCGCCCGGACCCCCCGGGCGGCCGCGTACCGCACCATCCCGCCCCACCCGCAGCCCACGTCGAGCAGACGGTCACCGGCCTTCAGTCCGAGCTTGTCGAACACCAGCCGGTACTTGTTGTCCTGGGCCTCCTCCAGGCAGACCCCGGCGTCGGGGTAGCACGCGCAGGTGTAGGTCATGGAGGGCCCGAGGATCCACTCGTAGAAGCGGTTGGACACGTCGTAGTGGTAGCTGACCACCTCCGAGTCCCGCTTCTTGGAGTGCCTGCGCATGCCGTGCGCGACGCGACGCCACGCCGCGGGCACCTCCTGCTCGGGAATCGGCAGCATGGTGATATTCTCGCGCCCGATCGAGCGGGCGATGCGCGCCATCGTCCGCAGGTCCGGCGTGTGCGTCATGGTCTTGCGGAAGACCTCGAGCGCGCCGAACACGTCATGCGGCGCACCGGGATGCACCCCGTCGACCTCGAGCTCGCCCATGAGGTAGGCGCGGGCAAGTCCGAGGTCGCCCGGCGCGGTGACGAAGTACTGCAGCGCCCTCCGGCTCGTCAGGCGTAGCACCAGCTCGCTGTTCTCCGGGCCGAACGCCGACCCGTCGTAGGCCTCGATCCGCAGGGGCGGCTCCCCCGTCGCGAACGCGGCGACGATCTCGCCGATGGTCATCCTGTCCGTTGTCACCGTGCACCCACCGCCTTGTCATAGAGGGTCGCGAAGCGGCCCCGGGGATCGAATCGCGTCTTGAGATGTGCCGCGTGCTCGCCGCCGTACAGCTGGTCGAACTCCTCGCGGGAGTAGAAGACCTCGGAGTAGAGCGACTTGTGCCCGCCGAGCCGGGAGACCTCCTCTTCGATGCGCCGGTTCCACGCCCCCTCGGCCATGCCGGGCTCGATCGGCGCGGAGGACCAGAACCCGATGTTGACGTACGTGGTCTCCGGCGCCAGCGGATACAGCGGCCACGGCCGGTCGGAGCCGGGGCCGCCGCCCACACCCGGCGCGGGCGTGGACTCACGCAGCCGCAGCGGGCAGATCCACAGCGGCTCGATGGGCACCTCCCGCAGGAACCACTCGAGGAACTCCTCGGTCCGGTCGATGGTCACCTCGACGTCCTGCACCACGCGCTCCCGCGGGCCCTCGCCCTTGAGCGCGCCGATCCTGTTGCCCAGGTCGTATCGGTGGTCCAGGCCGATGATCTTCCAGTACGCCGACGACCTCAGCAGCTGTTGCGGCCACCACCGGCGGATGCCGGGGTTCTGCACCCCGAACGCGCGCGAGCACCAGAACCAGTCGGTGTCCCAGCGCCACAGGTAGTCGCGGATGGTCAGCCGGTCGCGGGCCACCGAGCCGGCGGGGCCGCCGTGCTGGATCGACCGGTAGTAGATCGCCTGCTTGTCCCGCACCCCCGTGTAGTCCGAGACGGGGCCGGGCTCGTCGGTCCGCCGGCCCAGCGTCAGGTAGGACTCGCCCGCCGAGAAGACGACCCCGTCCAGGAAATCGACCTCCTCGTCGTCGTACGACCCGGACTCGCCGATCCGCGCCAGCCCGTCGGTCAGCGCGGCGAGGGAGTCGAACCGGACGTGGCGCAGTCCGACGTACCGCTCGACCGGTTCGAGCGCGATGCGCAGCCGCACCGCGTACCCGAGCGAGCCGTAGGAGTTGGGGAACCCGCGGTACAGCTCGCGCTCCCGGTCCGTGCCGTCGGGGCGGGCGGTGACGATCTCGCCCGTGCCGGTGAGCACGTCCATCTCCAGGACCGACTCGTGGGGCAGCCCCAGCCGGAAGGAGCTGGACTCGATGCCCAGCCCGGTCACCGCACCACCGAGGGTGATGGTCTTGAGCTGCGGCACCACGTACGGCATCAGCCCGTACGGCAGGGTGGCGTCCACCAGGTCCTCGTACGTGCACATGCCCTGGACGTCGGCGGTGCGGGTGTCCGGATCCACGGAGACCACGCGCGTCAGACCGGTGGTGTCGAGACCGGGCGACGACGACGAGGCGCGCGGCCTGAACAGGTTGGACGTCTTCTTGGCCAGCCGGACGGGCTCACCGACGGGGACCGCCTCGAAACTGGCCAGGAGTCGACTAACACCCTCCTCGTGGCGCCGGGGTCCGACGATCAGCGATCCGGACAGACGACCATG
>NZ_JAALEB010000029.1:0-6117 GCF_014145165.1 Dietzia sp. Cai40
GGTCTGCGGGCGGCGGCGGTGGCGTCGGCCGAGCGGGTCCGGTCGCTCGGACTCGACGTCGAACCACACGGGCCGCTGTCGGAGGGGGTGCTCGAGGCGGTCTCGTTGCCCGAGGAGGCGGCGTGGGTGCGCGCGGCCCGCGGGGAGGAGGGGGCGGTCCACTGGGACCGCCTGCTGTTCACGGCCAAGGAGGCCACCTACAAGGCGTGGTACCCGCTCACGCGGCGGTGGCTGGGCTTCTCCGACGCCCACATCACGCTCACACCCACGGAGGTCGACGGCGCGTCCTCCTCTGGCGTGCTGAGGTCGCGGATCCTCGTCGACCCGCGGGCCGCGGACGGCGGGCCCGACCTGGTGGAGCTCCACGGTCGGTGGGCGGTGCGGGACGGCTACGTCGCCTCGGCGATCGTGCTGCGTCCGGGCGGTGGGGGATAGCGTGTCCGGCGTGACCCCGCGCAGACCCGACCCCCGCCCCGCCCCCGCCCCGGGACTCGTCGTCGTGGACAAACCGGGCGGCATGACCAGCCACGACGTCGTCGGGAGACTGCGCCGGTACTTCGGCACCCGCAAGGTGGGGCACGCCGGCACCCTCGACCCGATGGCGACCGGCGTCCTGGTGGTGGGGATCGAGAGGGCCACCAAGCTCCTGGGCCTGCTCGCGCTGGAGACCAAGACCTATGAGGCCACCATCCGGCTCGGCGAGACCACCACCACCGACGACGCGGAGGGCGAGACCACCGCGCGGGTCGACGCCTCCGCCGTGACCGACGCGGCGATCGACGCCGGGGTCGCCGCGCTGACCGGGGAGATCGACCAGGTCCCGTCCTCGGTGAGCGCGATCAAGGTGGACGGTCGACGCGCCTACGACCGGGTGCGGGCCGGGGAGGACGTCCGGCTCGACGCGCGGACGGTGACCGTGTCGCGATTCGAGGTCCTCGAGCGCACGCGCTCCGGGGAGGTGGTGGACCTCGTCGTCGTCGTCGACTGTTCGACCGGCACCTACATCCGGGCGCTGGCGCGCGACCTCGGTGCCGCGCTCGGCGTGGGGGGTCATCTCACCGCGCTGCGGCGCACGTGCGTCGGCCCGTTCGGACTGGACGTCGCCCGGACACTCGGGGAACTCGAGGAGGATCCACGGTTGTCCCTGGACCTCGACGCCGCCGCGCTGACCGCCTTCCCCCGCCGGGACGTCGACGCGGACGAGGCCGAGGGGTTGCGACACGGACGGTGGCTGGCGGCCCGCGGCGACTCCGGCGTGGTCGCGGCCGTGGGGCCGGACGGGCGGGTGGCCGCACTGGTCTCCGAGTCCGGCCAGCGCGCCGCTCCGGTCGTGGTCATGCGACCGGCGGGCCTGTGATCGCCGGGCGTAAGGTGGGCGCCGTGCAGCTGTGGCGGACGTTCGACGAGATCGTGATCCCCGACGGCGGGACCTCCGTCGCGCTCGGGGTGTTCGACGGACTCCATCGAGGTCACCGGGGTCTGGTGGAGCACGCGGTGGGTACCGGACGCGAGTCGGGGGCGAGCCCGGTGCTGGTGACGTTCGACCCGCACCCCGTCGAGGTGATCAGACCCGGTACGCATCCGCTCGTGCTCACCCCCCTGGAGCGACGCGCCGAACTGGCCGGCGACCTCGGGGTCCATGCCGTCTTCGCCCTGCCCTTCGACACCGACATGGCCTCGTGGGAACCCGACGAGTTCATCGACCGCGTGCTGGTGCGGGGGCTGCGGAGCCGCTCCGTCACCGTGGGCAGCAACTTCTCGTTCGGCCGACGCGCGGCGGGTACCCCGGAGACGCTGCGCGAGCTGGGCGCCGAGCGGGGCATCGACGTCCGGGTGATGGATCTGCTGGAATCCGGGGGGGAGCCGGTGTCCTCCTCCCGGATCCGGCGTCTGCTCGCGGAGTCCGACGTCGCCGGCGCGGCCGCGATCCTCGGCCGTCCCCATCGCGTGTCCGGGATCGTCGTGCACGGAGCCGGGCGTGGTGGACGCGACCTCGGGTACCCGACGGCCAACCTGGATCTGCCGGAGTACACGGCAGTGCCCGTCGACGGCGTCTACGCGGGGTGGTTCACCCTCCTCGACGATCACGAGGTAGACGGGTCGATCCAGCCCGGTCGGCGCTACCCGGCCGCGATCTCCGTGGGGACCAATCCGACGTTCGGGGACGCGGCGCGCAGCGTCGAGGCCTTCGTCCTGGACGAGTCGGCGGACCTCTACGGGCGGGTGGCGGCCGTCGACTTCGTCGACCACGTCCGCGACATGGAGAAGTTCTCCTCGGTCGACGAGCTCCTCGTGGCCATGGACCGGGACGTCGCCAGGACCAGGGCCGTTCTCGACGCCGGCGCCGACCGCCGCTGATCATCGATTGGGGCGCCGGTGCCCTCCGCTGGTAACGTCTCCTGTCGGCCCTCCTGCGGTCCGCGGCGGCGGGGTCATTCATTTTCGCGGACTGGAACAACCAGGAGACACCCATGGCGATGACCACCGAAGAGAAGAAGGCCGTACTGGCCGAGTACGGGATCCACGAGACCGACACCGGTTCGCCCGAGGCCCAGGTCGCGCTGCTCACCAAGCGGATCAGCCAGCTGACCGAGCACCTCAAGAGCCACCAGCACGACCACCACTCCCGTCGCGGCCTGCTCCTGATGGTCGGCCGTCGTCGTCGTCTCCTCAAGTACATCGCCAAGGTCGACATCGCGCGCTACCGCTCGCTGATCGAGCGCCTCGGTCTGCGTCGCTGAGCGGACCCCGCCCGCACGCCCACTGTTCCCCGTCCTCGAAGAGGGTGGGGAACAGTGCTGTACGGGGGCGGTGTCCGCGCGTCCCCCGGTGACCCGGGGTGTTCTCCCTGGTAGCCTGATCACGGCCGGTGCGCACGTACCGGGTGTCGACAGGTCCGATTGACGGTCCTCGGTAGTGGCTGCCGGAACCGCGGGTGCCCCGGGACGGGCGCCGGTTCCGGCCGCTTCGATCGAAGACCGAAGTCGAACCGGGATTCCCTGACGTGTGACCCGGCGGGCCCGGCGGAGACGTCTCCGCCGTGAGGCCCCCAGTCACCGACAGGACAGGACTACACATGCCAGAGATCACGGCCGTCGAGGTCGAAGACGGTGTCTTCGAGACCGTCGCGACCATCGACAACGGCGACTTCGGTCGCCGCGAGGTGCGATTCGAGACCGGACGCCTTGCCAAGCAGGCCGCCGGGGCCGTCGTCGCGTACCTCGACGACGACACCATGATGCTGTCCGCCACCACGGCGGGCAAGCACCCCAAGGAGCACTTCGACTTCTTCCCCCTGACGGTGGACGTCGAGGAGCGGATGTACGCCGCGGGTCGCATCCCGGGCTCGTTCTTCCGCCGCGAGGGTCGGCCGAGCACCGACGCCATCCTCACGTGTCGCCTCATCGACCGTCCGCTGCGCCCGACCTTCGCGGACGGGGTCCGCAACGAGGTCCAGGTCGTGGTGACCATCATGAGCCTGGACCCCAAGGACCTCTACGACGTCGTGGCGATCAACGCCGCGTCCGCCTCCACGCAGCTGTCCGGCCTCCCGTTCTCGGGTCCGGTCGGAGGCGTGCGGATCGCGCTCATCCCCACCGCCGCCCGCCCCGAGGGGCAGTGGGTCGCCTTCCCCACCGTCGAGCAGCTCTCCGAGGCGGTCTTCGACATGGTCGTGGCCGGTCGCGTCGTGGGCTCCGGTGATACCGCCGACGTCGCCATCATGATGGTCGAGGCCGAGGCCACCGACACCGTCATCGAGAAGATCGCGGGTGGCGCGCAGGCTCCCACCGAGGACGTCGTGGCGCAGGGTCTCGAGGCGGCCAAGCCGTTCATCTCCGAGCTGTGCGCCGCGCAGCAGGCACTGGCCACCGCGGCCCCGTCCGAGGCCCGGGAGTTCCCGCTCTTCCCGCCCTACCAGGAGGACGCGTTCACCGCGGTCTCCGAGGTGGCCGAGGCCAAGCTCGGTGAGATCATGTCGATCGCGGACAAGCAGGAGCGCGACGGGGCGACCGACCAGCTCAAGGCCGAGGTGCTCGACTCGCTCTCGGAGCGGTTCTCCGGTCGGGTCGGGGAGCTCGGTGCCGCGTTCAAGTCGCTCACCAAGAAGATCGTCCGGAAGCGGATTCTCACGGACCACTTCCGCATCGACGGCCGCGGCATCAGGGACATCCGCGCGTTGTCCGCCGAGGTCGAGGTCATCCCACGGGCCCACGGTTCCGCCCTGTTCGAGCGGGGTGAGACCCAGATCCTCGGGGTCACCACGCTCGACATGGTCAAGATGGCCCAGCAGATCGACTCGCTCGGTCCGGAGACCAGCAAGCGCTACATGCACCACTACAACTTCCCGCCGTACTCCACCGGCGAGACCGGTCGCGTGGGGTCGCCCAAGCGTCGTGAGATCGGCCACGGGGCGCTCGCCGAGCGTGCGCTCATGCCGGTCCTGCCGAGCGTCGAGGAGTTCCCGTACGCGATCCGGCAGGTCTCCGAGGCGCTCAGCTCCAACGGCTCCACCTCGATGGGGTCCGTCTGCGCCTCCACCCTGTCGCTGCTCAACGCCGGTGTGCCGCTCAAGGCCCCCGTCGCGGGTATCGCGATGGGCCTGGTCTCCGACGAGGTCGACGGTGAGACCCGCTACGTGGCCCTCACCGACATCCTCGGTGCCGAGGACGCGTTCGGCGACATGGACTTCAAGGTCGCCGGCACGGGCATGTTCGTCACCGCGCTGCAGCTCGACACCAAGCTCGACGGCATCCCGTCCGAGGTCCTGGCCGGCGCGCTCACCCAGGCCCGCGAGGCCCGGCTGACCATCCTCGACGTGATGGCCGAGGCGATCGACGAGCCGGACGAGCTCAGCCCGTTCGCGCCCCGCATCATCGCGATCAAGGTCCCGGTCGACAAGATCGGTGAGGTCATCGGGCCCAAGGGCAAGATGATCAACTCGATCACCGAGGAGACCGGCGCGTCCGTCTCGATCGAGGACGACGGCACCGTGTACATCGGGGCCACGGACGGCGAGTCCGCGCAGGCCGCGATCGACAAGATCAACGCCATCGCCAACCCGCAGCTGCCCAAGGTCGGCGAGCGGTTCCTCGGCACGGTCGTCAAGACCGCCCCGTTCGGCGCCTTCCTCTCGCTGCTGCCCGGCCGCGACGGCCTGGTGCACATCTCCAAGCTGGGCCAGGGCAAGCGGGTCGGCAAGGTCGAGGACGTCGTGAACGTGGGCGACAAGATGCAGGTCGAGATCGCGGACATCGACAACCGCGGCAAGATCAGCCTCGTGCCCGTCGGCGACGAGTCCGCCGCGGCGGCATCGCCTGCCGACGCCGAGGGCGACGACAACTGATACACCGCCGGGGCGGGAACGCGCACCCCGGCACCTCACGAGGCACGCACCCCGGAGCGCGGGGTGCGTGCCTCGTATCGCTGGAAGGGAGGGTCGCCGTGGATCCGACGATCAGGGTGGACAGATCGATCCCCGGGCTCCGGGTGGTCACCGAGAACCTGCCGTGGTGCCACACCGCGGCGGTCGGGGTGTGGATCGCGGCGGGTTCCGCCGACGAGGCCCCCGAGGAACACGGTGCCGCGCACTTCCTCGAGCACGTCCTGTTCAAGCGGACCGCCACGGCCTCGGGACTCGAACTGTCCGAGCGGATCGATCTCCTCGGGGGTGACCTCAACGCCTACACGGGCCGGGAGCACACCTGCTACCACGTCCACGTCCCGGCGGAGGGCCTGGCGACGGCCGTGGACGTACTGGTGGACGTGGTGGCACGCGGGTCGTGTGACCCGGAGGACGTGGAGATCGAGCGGGACGTGGTGCTCGACGAGCTCGCGGGCCGGGCCGACGACCCGGAGGACCTCGCCTGCGAACTCGCCACCGGAGCCGTGTTGGGTGATGACCCGCTGGCTCGCCCGATCATCGGGACCGAGGAGTCGGTGGTGGCCCTGGACGCGCAGACGCTGCGATCGTTCCACCGCAGGGTCCTCCGTGCGGGTGACGTCGTGGTGGCCGCGGCCGGGCGCATCGACCACGAGGAGCTGGTCAGACGCATCGCCGACGGCCCGCTGGCCGCCGTGGTCGCCGAGGGCCCGGCGGGAGCCGCGACGGTCGGGGCC
>NZ_JAALEB010000002.1:0-4130 GCF_014145165.1 Dietzia sp. Cai40
CGGGGAACGCCGGCGCGGGGAACGCCGGCGCGGGAAACGCCGGCGCGGGAAACGCCGGGGCGGGTGGCAACGGCGCCTGCGACGACGACGGGGTTCGGGTGGAGTTCACCCGCACCGGCGAGGCGGCGCTGCAGGCCCTGCTGGACATGCTCGTCACCAGCGACGGAGCCAGCTTCGAGAAGGTCGACCCCCGTATCGGCGCCGCCGACGACGCCCGCCGCTCCCTGAGGTACCGGCCCGGTGCCGAGTTGGCCCGCCGCATCAGGCTGCGCGACGGTACCTGCCGCCATCCCGGCTGTGCGGTTCCGGCCGATGACTGCGACATCGATCATGTCCGCCCCTTCGACCACGCCGACCCCGCCCGCGGCGGACCCACCGAAGAGTGCAATCTGATGTGTCTGTGTCGGCGCCATCACCGGTTCAAGACGTTCTCCGACTGGATCTACGACCTGGCGCCCGATGGCACCCTCACCGTCATCACACCGGACGGGGCGACCATGACGACCCGACCATCCGGGCCGCTCGGGGTCTACCGCCGCGAGCACGCCCGCAATGAATCCCGCGCCTGGGACAGACAACAACAGCGCAACCCGGACCCGACCATCACAGGAGGGGAGACGCGCCCGGAGCCCACCTACTGGACTCGCCGTGCGGCCCGCCTGAGCGCCGAGCGTGCCCGCGCAACCGGCCCGGTCGACACCCGGCCCGGCGGCCAGAGCCGCTGGTGGAAGCGCAACGCACCGGTCTTCAGCACGGTCGAACACGAGGTCGAGGCCCTGCTCGATGACATCCTCGACCCGCCTCCCTTCTGACCCGCCTCCCTTCTGACCCGTCGCCTCTCCGGCGTGGGCGGGCGGGAGAACCCGTCAGACGAACCTGCGGCTGACCTTCTCCGGCAGAAGCGTCAGCAGTGGGCCGATCGCCTTCCAGGGCTTGGCCGGGACGAGCGCACGAGTGGGCTCGGCGTCAATCGTCCTGACCAGCGCGTCGACGCCCTCGTCGAATTCGGTCATCAGCGAGGTCTTGACCGACCGGTTGATGTCGGTGCGGATGTACCCGGGAAGGATGTCGGTGACCTTGATGCGGCTGCCGGCGCTGTCGAGCTCGGCGTGCAGACCCTGCGCCAGCGAGGAGACGAACGCCTTGGTGGCGCCGTACGTGTTCTGGGCCTTGGGCATGCCGCGCAGCGAGCTCACGGACGAGATGAACACCAGGTGCCCCTCGCCCCGCGCGTGCATCAGCTCCATCGCGGCCTCCGCCTGGTTGAGGGTGCCGATCACGTTGACCATGGCGGTCTCCCGGTTGGCGTGCGCCTTCCCCGTACCGATGGACGCCCCCTTGCCCAGCCCTGCGTTGAGGACGAAGCGGTCGATCCCGCCGAGCTCCGCGTCGAGCTCGCCGAACACCCTCTCCACCGCGTCGCCGTCGGCCACGTCGAGCTCGCGGACCGCCACCGTGATCGACGGGTTGGCCGCCAGCAACTCGGCTCGGAGTTCCTGGAGCCGGTCGAGACGCCGGGCGCACAGCGCCAGATTCCTGCCCTGTGCGGCCCAGCGACGGGCCATGCCCTCGCCGAGACCCGCGCTGGCGCCGGTGATCAGGATCGTGTTGCGGTCGGTCACAGCTTCTCCTCCGTTGGCGATGGCCCCAGTGTGGCACGCGCCGGCTGACACGACGGGCAGCGGTAGGCGATGCGATCGAGTGAATCGCTCGGCTCGTCCGGGTCGGCGAGACCACCCAGTCGGAACGTCTCCACCTCGGTCCCGCACCTGCGGCACGGCTTGCCGTCCCGCCCGTACACCCACAACTCCCGCCCGCGTCGCGTGTCCCCGGTGGTCACCCGGACCGCGCGATCGGCGTTGGCGAGGAGCATCCGCCGGGCGAGCACGACCACGGCGCGCAGATCAGGCACCGACTCCACCGGCTCCCGCGGGTCGAGGCCCCGCAGGAAACACAGTTCGGCGCGGTACACGGTGCCGATGCCGGCGAGATTGCGCTGGTCCAACAGTGCCTCCCCGATCGTCCGGGACGGCCGCTCGCCGATCCGCCGGAGCACCTCCGCGACGCTGGCGTCCGGGTCCCAGTCCCGCCCCAGCAGGTCGGGACCGAGATGCTCGACCGCCCGGTCGGCCTCGGCGGGATCCAGCGCGCGCAGCAACCCGAGCTCGGTGCCCACCACCTCGACGTCGTCGGCGCGCAGGAGCATCCGGACGGTGTGCGCGGGGAACCGCCACCGCTCCCCCGCCTTGTGGATGTGGATGCGGCCTTCCATCTTCAGGTGGATATGGAGGGTGACCGGGTCCCGACCCTGCGCGTCGGGGCCGACGACGACGAAGAGGTGCTTCCCACGGGACCGGGCGGCCACCACGGTCCTGCCCCGCAGATCCACGGCCGCGAATCTGGGAACCCTGAGCTCGGTCCTGTCCAGGGTCCGCCCGGCCAGCGCACGGTGGACCTTCGCGGCCGCCCTGTAGACGGAATCGCCCTCCGGCACCGTTGACTCCTCTGCCCGCTGTCCGATCTACCGCTCTCCGAGTGTGCGCACCATGGTGCCCTGAACCGCCCCGGGCTGCCGGGTTCACCATCCCGGTTGTCGACACTCCACGACGCCGGCGGTCTCGAGCTGCACTGTCGCATGCTCGATGCCGTGGCCCTCCCGCAGGACGCGTCGCGCCTCGTCGAGGACTCCGGAGTGGGGCACTCCGGGGGCGGTCACGAGGTGGACGGTCCCCACGTCCATCCCCGAGGTCAGCGTCCACAGATGCAGGTCGTGCACCTCCTCGACGCCGCGTACCGACGCGAGTTCGGACTCCACCGCTGCGGGGTCGACCCCGGCGGGCGCGTGCTGGGCGAGCACCGTGACGACCTGTCTACCGAGCATGACCGCGCGGACGACGATGAACACGGCGATCGCCACGGCCACCACGAGGTCCCACACCGTCGAACCCGTCGCGCGGATGAGCAGCGCGGCCGCGATCACCCCCACCGATCCGGCCGCGTCGGCCATCACCTCGAGATACGCACCCCGCACCGCGAGACTCTCGGAGGATCCACTGCGCAGAAGGAGCAGCGAGATGATGTTGACGACCAACCCCAGTCCGCCGACGAGCAACATGGTTCCGGTGGCGACGGGGGCGTCCGACCCGAGCCGCCTGAACGCCTCGACAAGCACGTAGACGCCCATGCCGGACATGATGAGCACCGCCAGACCGGAGGCGAAGATCTCCACGCGATAATGGCCGAACGTGCGTCTCCCGGAACGGTCCGGCCGTGACGCGATCACCGTCGCCGCGAGCGCCGCGCCCAGCGCCACCACGTCCGCCGCCATGTGGCCGGCGTCGGAGAGCAGGGCCAGGGAGCCGGAGATGAGGCCCGCGACCAGCTCGACCACGAAGAACACCACGGTCAGAACGAAGGCGCACGCCAGTCTGATCCGATACCGCGCGCCGGCGTGACCGGTCGGGCGGGCGTGGCCGGAGCAGTGCGCGTGGCCGGAACTGTGCGCGTGACCGTAACTGTGCGCGTGGCTCCCGTGTGCGTGCCCGACCCCCATCTGATTCCCCTCCCGCTGACATATGCATTGATGCGCATATCTTAACTCGTCAGAACGGTTCACTCAACGCCGGATGCGCAGCCCCTTCGGGGTGGCACCGAACCCGGCGTTCTCGAAGGTGGCCGCGACGGGCGAGGTGTGGACGGGTTCGCCGGCGAGGGTGGTGACGGTCAGCGGGCCGACGGCACCTGATCGCACGACTGCGGCCAGCGCGGACGCGGCGAGCGGCACGGCCTCGGCCCGGTCGTCCAGCACGAGGACGGTCCGGCCGCCGCGTTCGACGAACAGGACACACAGCCCGTCGACCAGCACGACGAGCGCACCGGCCTTCCTGCCGGGACGGTGCCCAGATCCGCCCTCCGCAGAAGGTGGCCAGGGCAGCGCGGCGCCGTACGGGTTGGCCGGGTCCGTGGCGGCGAGGACCCGGACGACCGGTTCATCGGTGCCGGAGGGCCAGTGGGCGTCGTCCGCCGTGTCGTCGTAGGCGCGTAACCGGTCGATCGTGTTGCCGGCGGCGAACTGGGCGGCACCGAGACCGTCCACGAAGTAGCCGCGGCGGCAGCGGCCCGAATCCTCC
>NZ_JAALEB010000300.1:0-3745 GCF_014145165.1 Dietzia sp. Cai40
CCGCGGCCGCGGGGAGGAAGACGTACGGATAGCAGGAGATCGTCAACACGATGACGGAGCCGGGCAGGCCGAGGAACTGCGGGAAGTCCGCGACCCACAGGTAGCCGAGGACGTAGGAGGGCATCGCCAGTGGCACGCAGAGCAGTGCGCCGACCACCGGGGCCCCGGGGAGATCCGTCCTCACCGTCAACCACGCGAGCGCGACACCCACCACGACGCTGGCCGCGGTGACCAGGACCACCAGCACGACCGTGTTGACCAGCAGTTCGGCTGACCGACCGGACCGGACCACCTCGATGGCGTAGGCCGGGCCCCGTTCCCCCGCCCGGATGATCAGATAGACCAGCGGGATGAGGGCCGCGGAGCACGCCAGAGTGGCGGCCACCCCGAGGAGGGGGCGACCGCCACGCAGACGGGAACGGACGTCTATGACGGACCCGTCAGATCATGCCCACGCGCGTGAGCATCTGCTGGGTCTGCTCGAGCCCGTCGAGGTCCCCGAGGTCGATGTCGGGGCCTCCCAGGGTCTCGAGGGGGGGCAGGCCGACGGCCTCCGAGGTGATGCCCGGCACCACCGGGTACTCGCTGTCCTCCTCGAGGAAGTAGAGCTGGGCCTGCTCGCCGAGGAGTTCCTCCACCACGCGCAGGGCGTCCTCGGGCCGGTCCGTGGAGGCCAGCACGCCGACGCCGGCCACGTTGACCAGTGCGCCGGGGTCGCCCTTGGTCAGGTAGTGGACCCGGGCCCGCATGTTCTCCTCGCCCTTCTCCTGGGCGGTGTTGTACCAGTAGTAGTGGTTGGTGAGCCCGAGCTCGACCTCGCCGGTGTCGGCGGCCTCGAGGAGGGCCACGTTGTTGTCGTAGGTCCTCGGCTCGTTGGCCAGGAAGTCGCGGAGCCACTGCTCGGCCGCCTCGTCGCCGCGGTCGACCCGCAGCCCGGTGACGAACGACTGGAACGAGGCGTTGGTGGGGGCGTAGCCGACCTTGCCCCGCCACTCCGGCTCGGTGAGGGCGTCGATGGTGTCCGGCACCTCGGACTCCTCGAGCACCTCGGAGTCGTAGACCAGGACACGGGCGCGGAGGCTCGTGGCGACCCACGTCCCGTCGGTGGCCCGGTACTCGGCGGGGACCTGTGCGACCGTCGCCTCGTCGAGCCGCGTGAGCAGGCCCTCCTTGGACAACGCACCCAGCGCGCCGGCGTCCTGGGAGAAGAAGATGTCGGCCGGGCTGGCCTCGCCCTCCTCGGCGATCTGCGCCGCCATCTCGGGGGTGCTCGCGTACCGCACCTCCAGGTCGATGCCGGTGTTCTCCTCGATCTGGGCCAGCAGCGGGCCGACGAGGTTCTCGCTGCGGCCCGAGTAGACCACCAACGCGTCCGAGTCGTCTCCGGCGCCGTCCGTGGTGCAGGCCGCCAGACCCACCACGAGCGAACCGGCAGCGGCGATCGCGGCCAGGCGGCGTCGCATCATCACGGTTCCTCCCTCACAGTCCCGGTGCCGCGTCACGGGCACCGGGTGTGAGCTTAGCCTAAACTTATCCTGGCGCTCAGGCCGGTCCACCGGCCCGGGATCAGTCCAGGTCGTCGTGCCGCATGAGCTGCCGGGCGGCCTCGGTGATCGACCCGGTCATCGAGGGATAGACGGAGAACGACCCCGCGAGGTCACCCACGGTGAGCTGATTCCGCACGGCCACGGAGACGGGCAGGATGAGCTCGGAGGCGGTCGGCGCCACGATCACCCCTCCGATGACCACACCCGAGGCGGGGCGGCAGAACAGCTTGACGAAACCGCGGCGCAGACTGCGCATCTTGGCCCTCGGATTGCCCGCCAGCGGGAACACCTCGACGCGGGCGGGGACCTCACCGCTCTCGATCTGCGCGTGGGAGATTCCCACGGTGGCGATCTCGGGCCGTGTGAACACCGCCGAGGCCACGGTGCGGAGCTTGATGGGACTGACCCCCTCGCCCAGCGCGTGGTACATCGCGATCCGGCCCTGCATCGCCGCGACGGAGGCCAACGGGAACAGATCGGTGCAGTCGCCCGCCGCGTAGATGCCGGCGGCGGTGGTCCGCGAGACGCGGTCGACCTTGATGTGACCGCTGCGCTGGACCTCGATGCCGGCGCTCTCCAACCCGAGGTCGCCGGTGTTGGGAACCGAACCGACGCACATCAGTGCGTGCGAACCCTTGACGGTCCGGCCGTCGCCCAGTCGGACGATGATCCCGTCCTCGTGGTGTTCGACCGCGTCCGCACGCGCGTGCTTGACCAGCGAGACGCCACGCTCGCTGAGCGCCTCCTCCAGCACCAGCGCCGCGTCGGCGTCCTCGTGGGGCAGCACACGGTCGCGGCTGGACACCATGGTGACCTTGACGCCCATCTCGGTGAACGCGGAGACGAACTCGGCGCCGGTCACACCGGAACCCACGACCACCAGGTGGGAGGGGAGTTCGGTGAGGTCGTAGAGCTGCCGCCAGGTCAGGATCCGCTCCCCGTCCGGCTCGGCGCCGGAGAGGATGCGCGGGTTGGACCCGGTGGCGACCAGGACCACGTCCGCGTCGAGGATCTTCTCCCGGCCGCCGTCCAGCGACACGTGGACGCGGTGCGACGCCATGCCCGGCTGCGAGTCGTGCAGTCGCGCGGTCCCCGAGAGCAGTCGCACGCCCTCGCGCTGGAGCTGGGACCTGATGTCGGCGGACTGGGCGCGGGCCAGGGACTTGACCCGACCGTTGACCTGGCCGAGCCGGTACGCGGTGGGGTCGAAGTGCATCTCGACGCCCATCTCCTCGGCGCGACGCATGTCGGTGCGCACACCCGTGGTGGCGATGAACGTCTTGGACGGCACGCAGTCGGTCAGCACGCAGTTGCCGCCGATCCCCTCGGCGTCCACGATCGTGACGTCCGCACCGTACTGCGCGGCCACCAGCGCGGCCTCGTAACCGGCGGGTCCGCCGCCGATGATGATGATGCGCTGGGTCACAGGTGGTCCTCCACGGGTCACGGGGTCGGGGCCGGGCGCCGCGGGCCACTGTGGTGGACCGCGTCGCGTCCGCCGTACACGGTAGTCGAACCGGCGGCACGCGGCCGGAGGACGCCGGGGCCACACCCGGCGCCAGGGACTACTCTGGTCGCCGTGCCTCTCTACGCCGCGTACGGGACCAACATGCATCCCGAACAGATGAACGCCCGCGCGCCGCACTCCCCGTTCGCCGGAACCGGTTGGCTGGAGGGCTGGCGCCTGACCTTCGCGGGCGAGGACCCCACGTGGGAGGGCGCCGTGGCCACCGTGGTCGAGGACCCCGAGTCGAGGGTGTTCGTGGTGCTCTACGACGTCCCCGACGAGGACGCCCGCGCCCTCGACCGATGGGAGGGCACGGACCGGATCCCGGCCCGGAAGATCCGGGTCCGGATGGAGCGCCGTCCCACCGTCCCCCCCGGCCCCCCGGTGGGGGCCCAGGAGTCCGAGTTCGCGGTCGCCTCGCCCTCCCCCACCGCGCCCGAGGGCACCGAGCTGGTCTGGCTGTACGTCATGGACGCCTTCGAGGGGGGCCTGCCGTCGGCGCGCTACCTCGGACTGTTGGCGGACGCGGCCGAGTGCGCGGGTGCCCCCGACTCCTACGTGCGGCAGCTGCGCACCCGGGAATCCCGCAACGTGGGCCCGGGCGCCTAGCGTCGTGCCGTCCGTCCCCCTGCCGCCCACCCCCGTGTCTCCGCTCCTCACCCCCACCCCGGACGCCCGGGCGACCGGGGTG
>NZ_JAALEB010000301.1:0-4413 GCF_014145165.1 Dietzia sp. Cai40
GTCCGTCGATGGGCGGGGGGCCGGGGTCGGGGACGACGTGCGCCCGCGGGGGGTCTAGAGCTCCTCGATGGTGGCCGTGGCGTGCACGGTGCCGAGCTTGCGCGGGTTGCGCACCCGCAGCGACCAGGCCGGGTCGCCGGCGCCTGAGCCCACACCGGTTCCGACGCCCGGGCCGGACCCGCGCCGGGCGTAGATCGCCAGCTTGGCCGGGAGCACGACGGGCTTGCCGAACTCCACCGAGTAGCGCGCCCGCTCGGGGATGGCGCCCTCGACCACACCGAGCATGGTGGCGGACGTCCACATCCCGTGCGCGATGACGTTGGGGAACCCGAACGCCTTGGCGCCCACCTTGGAGACGTGGATGGGGTTGCGGTCCCCGGACACCGACGCGTACTCGGAGATCAGCGACTCGGACACCGACCTGACCACGGTGGGGTCACCGATCTCCGCGGCCGTGGGCGGCTCGGGCCTCGGCGGGCGCGGTGCGTCCTTGGGAGGGGTCAGTGACGTCCGGCGCTTGGAGAGCAGGCCCGACCGCTGGACCCAGGACGGCTGGTCGTCGTCGCCGGTACGGATCTCCGTGACGATGTCGAGCAGCAACCCGGCGGGGTGCTCCCGCAGGTTCTCGGCCCGCGCGCGGATCGAGAGCTCGTCGCCCACCCGCAAGGGGCGGTGGGACTCGATCTCGTTGGTCAGGTGCACCGAGCCCATGGCCGGGACCGGATAGGCCGGGTCCAACATGAGCTGCATGCTCAGGGGGAAGGCCAGCGTGAACGGGTAGGTCAGCGGCAGGGCGTCACCGAAGCGCAGGTCGCAGACGCGGGCGTAGGCGGCCAGATTGGCCACGTCCACGCGCACGCCGGCCACCTCGACGCCCTTGTCGGGCATCGACGTGCCGTCGCGCTTGCCGCCCACCACGGGAACCGAGCCGACGGCCGCCTTGCCGTACTGGGCCAGGAGGTTGGGGATGGCGGGCAGGCGGGTGTACTCCACGGTGTTCTCCGACCCGGTGTTCTGCGACACGGTGTTCTCCGAAGACGAGCGATCCACCTCGATCACGCGCCCAGGAGGGACTGGCCACACACGCGGATCACGTTGTCGGTGACCGCGGAGGAGGCGGGGCTGGCGAAGTAGGCGATCGTCTCGGCCACGTCGACGGGCAGACCGCCCTGCTGCATGGAGTTCATGCGGCGTCCGGCCTCGCGGGTGGCGAACGGGATGGCCGCGGTCATCTGGGTCTCGATGAAGCCGGGGGCCACGGCGTTGACGGTGATCTTCTTGGACGCCAGCTCGGCGGAGGCGCCGTCGACGAACCCGATCACGCCGGCCTTGGAGGCGGCGTAGTTGGTCTGGCCGCGGTTGCCGGCGATCCCGGCCATCGAGGAGACGCCCACGACGCGGCCGCCCTCGGTGAGGACGCCCTTCTCCGCGAGCTCGGCGGTGATCCGCTCCGGCGCGACGAGGTTGACGGCCATGACCGAGTCCCAGCGCGCCGAGTCCATGCCGGCCAGGGTCTTGTCGCGGGTGATGCCCGCGTTGTGCACGAGGATGTCGATGACGCCCTCGTGGCGCTCCTGCACGTGCTTGGCCAGCACCTCGGCGGCGTCGGCGGCGGTCACGTCGAGCGGCAGCGAGGTGCCGCCCACCTTGTTGGCGGTCGCGGAGAGGGACTCGCCGGCGGCGGGGACGTCACAGCAGATCACGTGCGCCCCGTCGCGGGAGAGCACGGCGGCGATCTCCGCACCGATGCCCCGGGCCGCGCCCGTGACCACGGCGACCTTGCCCTCGAGGGGGCGGTCCCAGGACCCGGGGGCGGTCGCGGCGCCGGCACCCACGCGGAACACCTGGGCGTCGACGTAGGCGGACTTGCCGGAGAGGATGAAGCGCAGGGTGGACTCGAGGCCCGACGCGCCGGTGTCGGCGTCGGCGGAGACGTAGACCAGCTGGACGGTGGTGCCCCGCTTCATCTCCTTGCCGAGCGAGCGGGTGAAGCCCTCGAGCGCGCGCTGGGCGATGCGCTCCTCCACCGACCCGGTCTCCTCCGGGGTGGTGCCCAGGACCACGACGCGGCCGCTGGCGGCGACGCGGCGGACGACGGGGTTGAAGAAGTCGAACAGGGCCTTGAGGTCCTCGGTGCGGCGGATGCCGGTGGCGTCGAAGACCAGGCCGGCGAACTTGCCCTCGGCGTCCGCGCCGGCCAGCTCGTAGTCCGACTCGAGGATCGCGCGGACGGGCTCGACCAGGCGGCCCTCGCCGCCGACCAGGACCGGGCCGTGGAGAGCGGGCTGCCCGGCCTCGTGCCGGCGGAGCTGCTCGGGCTGCGGGAGGCCGACCTTGCCGGCGATGAACGACCCGGGGGCCGAGGTCACGAACTGCGAATAGAGGTCGAGGTTGCCCTGTGCCATGGCGATCATCTCCTGGAGAGGTGCGGTCTTACGGGTCGACAAGTAACTTACCGCTGAGTAACAATACTCGTCGGGCCGCGCTACGGGCCACCGGATACCGAGATCAAACGGGAGTGACACACGTGACCACCAGCCCCCGCAAGGTCGCCATCGTAGGCGGCAACCGAATCCCCTTCGCCCGATCCAACGGCAAGTACGCGGACGCCTCCAACCAGGACATGCTCACCGCGGCGATCGACGGTCTCGCCAGCCGCTACAACCTGCAGGGCAAGCGCGTCGGGATGGTCGCCGCGGGTGCCGTCCTCAAGCACGCCCGGGACTTCAACCTCACCCGCGAGTCGGTCATCGGCTCCGTTCTCGACTCCTCCAGCCCCGCCTACGACGTGCAGCAGGCCTGCGGCACCGGCCTGGCCACGGCCATCCAGGTCGCCGACGCCATCGCGGTCGGCCGCATCGACGCCGGGATCGCGGGCGGCACCGACACCACCTCCGACGCCCCGCTGGCCGTCAACGACGACCTGCGCAAGATCCTCATCAAGGTCACCTCGGCCAAGAGCACGGTCGACCGGCTCAAGCTCCTCGGCGACATCCGTCCGCAGTCGCTGGTCCCCGAGCAGCCGCAGAACGCGGAGCCCCGCACCGGACTGTCCATGGGTGAGCACGCCGCCATCACCGCCCGCGAGCTCGGCGTGACCCGTGAGGCCCAGGACGCGCTCGCCGCGGCCAGCCACCACAACCTCGCCGCCTCCTACGAGTCCGGCTTCCAGGACGACCTGGTCACCCCGTTCCTCGGCGTGCCGCGGGACGACAACATGCGTCCCGACTCGTCCGAGGAGAAGCTCGGCAAGCTCAAGCCGGTCTTCGGCAAGCGCGACGCCGAGGCCCACGGCACCGAGGCCACCATGACGGCCGGGAACTCCACCCCGCTCACCGACGGCGCCTCCGCGGTCCTGCTGGCGAGCGAGGCCTGGGCGGAGGAGAACAAGCTCCCCGTCCGCGCCTACCTGGTGGACTCCGAGACCGCGGCGGTGGACTTCATCCACGGCCACGACGGCCGCACCCCGGACGGGCTCCTCATGGCGCCCACCTACGCGGTCCCGCGGCTTCTGGAGCGCAACGGCCTGACCCTGCAGGACTTCGACTACTACGAGATCCACGAGGCGTTCGCCTCGCAGGTCCTGGCCACGCTCGCGGCCTGGGAGTCCGAGGAGTACTGCACCGAGCGTCTCGGTCTGGACTCCGCGCTCGGATCGATCGACCGCAGCAAGCTCAACGTCCACGGTTCCTCGCTGGCGGCCGGGCACCCGTTCGCCGCCACCGGGGCCCGCATCCTGGCCGCGACCGCCAAGCTGCTGGAGGAGAAGGGCTCGGGCCGCGCGCTCATCTCCATCTGCGCCGCCGGTGGTCAGGGCGTCACGGCCATCGTCGAACGGTGAGCCCGACGCGCTGACCCCGCCGGCGTCCCCGCCGGCTGGTCGTTTCATGAGTGCAGCCCCCGCGTACGGCGCGGGGGCTGCACTCATCGGTACCGGTCCGTCATAGTGGACGCCACAGTGGTTCGGGTGGGATAACCCCGGTCGACGCCCCGCCGGGTCGAGAGTCCCCCGCTCGTGAGGAGGCGTGAGAACCCGTGGACGATTCCACCACCACCGGCGACGCCGGACCCGCCCGGCCCGTCGTGGTCGAGGGCGAGGGCCCCCATCCCGCGGCCGCCGACCGGCGGCGCTACCGCGTGCGGTCGCGGTGGATCCACACGGGTGTCGGCGTGTTCATGGGGCTGGCGGTGCTCTACGGCTTCGATCTGGTCCACAGCATCGGACGGGTCCCCCGCGGGGCCGAGGTGGCCGGGATCCAGGTCGGTGGGATGCGCACGGCCGACGCCGAGCAGCTCCTGATCCGCGAGCTGGGGCCACGGGTCGACGAGGAGGTCGACCTGCGGGCCGGCGTCGTGTCCACCACCCTCGATCCCCGATCGGTCGGGCTGTCCGTGGACTGGCAGGGCACCCTC
>NZ_JAALEB010000302.1:0-4573 GCF_014145165.1 Dietzia sp. Cai40
GGTGCAGCCGTCCGTGCTCAAGATCCTGGGCCGCGCCGAGTCGTGCAGCCGAGCCCTCGAGGGCTCGGGGTTCGTCGCCGCCCCCGGCCTGGTCATGACCAACGCGCACGTGGTGGCCGGCACGGGTTCGGTGAGCGTCGTCGCCGGCGACCAGGAACTCGACGCGGACGTGGTGGTCTACGACCCGGGCGTCGACGTGGCCGTCCTGCGCGTGCCGGGGCTGCAGGCCCCGGTCCTGCCCTTCGCCGACCGCCAGGGCCGCAGTGGCGACGACGCCATCGTCGTGGGCTACCCCGGCAACGGCCCCTACCGGCCGGACGCCGCCCGCATCCGGGAGCGGGTGACCCTCCGCGGACCGGACATCTACCGCGAGGCCACCGTCGAGCGTGAGGTGTACATCCTGCGCGGGTCGGTGCGAGAGGGCAACTCCGGTGGACCGCTGATCACGCCGCAGGGACAGGTCGTGGGCGTGGTGTTCGGCGCCGCGATGGACGCCGCCGACACGGGGTACGCGCTCACCGTCGAGCAGGTGCTGCCGCAGCTCGAGCGGGCGGTCGACTCGCTGGAGCCCGTCTCCACCGGCAGCTGCGTCGGGGCACGCTGAGGGGACGTCCCGCCTGGGGGACGTCCCGCTGAGGTGACGCCCCGCTGAGGTGGCGCCCGTCGCCCGGTTCCCGCCCTGCTCCGGTGTGAGGAGCCGGGCGGTCAGAGCCCGTTGACCCGGCGCGCGAAGTCGACGATCAGTCGGGAGGTCGCACGCGGCTGCTCCATGGCCGGGTAGTGCCCCGCGTCCGGGACCAGCTCGGTGCGGAAGTCCCTCGCCCACGCCGCCGACGCGCTCACCGTCGACGGCCGGATGAACCGGTCCTCCGCGCCGCTGATCCCCAGCACCGGTTGGTCGAGGACGCCGGAGACGGTCCGCCGGAAATCGCGGCCGTCCGGACGGAGCTGACTGCGGACCATCCAGCGGCGGGACTCCAGGGACAGGTGCGCGACCTTGGGGATGAGCATGGCCCGCCTGAGCAGCGCGGCGGTCTCCCGGAAGTCGTCGGTGTCGGGCCATGTCGGCCCGGAGCGTGCTCTGAGCATCGCCTCCACCGACGCCGCGCCGTCGGCGGTGAGGCGGCGTTCGGGGAACCGGGGCGCCTGGTCCGCCAGGAGGCGGGGGACCAGGGCGCGGCGTTGGGCGCGATCGCGGAGTGCGGCGTTGCGGGTGGCCAGGGGGTGGGGAGAGCCGACGACGACGAGGCCCCGCACGGCGCGCGGCCGGCGGTACGCGGCGGTCCAGGCCACGAATCCGCCCTCGCCCTGCCCCACGATCACCGCCGAGGTGTGGCCGAGAGCGCGGATGAGGTGCGTGAGGTCGGCGGCCAGCGTCCACCCGTCGTAGCCGCGCGGTGGTTTGTCGGAGTCCCCGTGGCCGCGGAGGTCCACCGCGACGGCGTGGAAACCGGCCTCGGCCAGCGCGACGACGGGCGCCCGCATGGTCCACCAGATGCCGCCCAGGCCGTGGATCATCAGCACCAGCGGTGGCAGTTCACCGGGGACGGTGTCGGGCGGGAGAGCCTCGGCGACGTGCAGGCGGATGCCGTTGGCCGAGACGTCACGATGCCGCCACGACCCGTCGATCCTGACGATCGACGGGTCGGGCGGCCGGTGTGCTGGCGTCTTCAGCTGCGCGTGGCGGGCTGGGGCGTCTCGGTGACCCGGACCGTCCCGGGCCGCGGCTCGGCGCCCGTGGGCATGGCCAGCTTGAGGTCGGACACCGAGTCGATGGTGCGCTGGGGCTTACGGATCTTCTTGATCTTGCGGTAACCCAGCAGCCCGCACACCGCCGCCAGCAGCACCAGCACCACGAAGACGATGAGGAACCCGATCCAGTCCCACGACTTGGTACCGAACCACAGCGAGATGAGCTTCGCCCACATGAAGACGAACGGGAAGAAGGACATGAGGAGCAGCACGAGCGCCGCGACGAAGAAGCCCGACCCGGTGGCCGCCTTCTTGACCTGCTCGGTGACCTCGGTCTTCGCGAGCTCGATCTCCGCGCGGACGAGAGTGGACACCTGCGTCGTGGCGTTCTTGACCAGGGTCCCGATGCTGGCGTCGCCCCGACCGATCGAATCCGCGTCGTGCAGAGGGATCGATGCCTCGGTCGGCGAGTGGGTTCCCTGGGCGTGGCTCACGGTTGTTCCTCCATTGTCAGGCGACGGATGCACCGTCGTCCATCGTGCCACGACACGTGGCTGCCTTCACCCGCTACCCGGTCAGCCGCGCGTGCCCTTCTCCCTGATCTGCTCCATGATGGTCGGATCCGACAGCGTCGAGGTGTCCCCGCCGTCGCGGCCCTCGGCCATGTCCTTGAGCAGGCGCCGCATGATCTTCCCGGACCGCGTCTTGGGCAGCTCGGGCACGATCGTGATGTCGCGCGGCTTGGCGATCGGGGAGATCTCCCGCGACACCTCGGCCCGCAGCTCGTCGATGAGCTTCTGCCGGTCCTCCTCGGCGTCGACGTTGCCGCGCAGGATCACGTAGGCGACGATCGCCTGACCGGTGGTCTCGTCGTTGGCGCCGACCACCGCCGCCTCGGCGACCGCGCGGTGACCCACGAGGGCGGACTCGACCTCCGAGGTGGAGATGCGGTGACCGGAGATGTTCATGACGTCGTCGACGCGGCCCAGCACCCACAGCGCTCCGTCGGCGTCCCACTTGGCGCCGTCACCGGCGAAGTAGTACCCCTCCTCGGCGAACCGGGACCAGTAGGTGTCGCGGTAGCGCTCCATGTCGCCCCAGATGCCGCGGAGCATGGACGGCCACGGCTCGGTGAGCACCAGGAAGCCCTGCTCCTCCGCGCCGACCTCCTTGGCGTCGCTGTCCACGATGGCCACGTCGATGCCGGGCAGCGGCCGCATGGCCGAGCCGGGCTTGGTCTCGGTCACGCCCGGCAGCGGGGAGATCATGATCGCGCCGGTCTCGGTCTGCCACCACGTGTCCACGATGGGGGCCTTGCCGCCGCCGAGGTTGTCGCGGTACCAGCGCCACGCCTCCGGGTTGATCGGCTCACCGACGGAGCCGAGCAGGCGGATCGAGGACAGGTCGTGGGCGGCCGGGATCTCGGCGCCCCACTTCATGAAGGTCCGCACGAGGGTCGGCGCCGAGTAGTAGATGGTGACGCCGTACTTCTCGATGATCTGGAAGTGGCGGTGCTCGTCCGGCGAGTTGGGGGTGCCCTCGTAGACGATGCACTCGGCACCGTTCGAGAGCGGGGCGTACACGCCGTACGTGTGGCCGGTGACCCAGCCGACGTCCGCGGTGCACCAGTAGACGTCCTGGCCGGCCTTGTGGTCGAACACGTTGTGGTGGGTGTAGGACGCCTGGGTGAGGTAGCCGCCGGAGGTGTGGACGATGCCCTTGGGTTTGCCCGTGGTCCCGGAGGTGTAGAGCAGGAACAGCGGGTGCTCGGAGTCGAAGGCCTCCGGCGTGTGCTCGGTGGACTGCTGCGGGACCACCTCGTCCCACCAGACGTCCCGGCCCTCCGTCCACTCGACGTCCAGGCCGGTGCGGCGCACGACGAGGACGTTCTGCACGGACTTCGCGTGCCCGTCGACGCCCTCGAGATTGCCGGCCAACGCGTCGTCGACGCCGGCCTTCAGCGGCGCCGGCTTGCCACGACGGAACTGTCCGTCGGCGGTGATCACGAGCTTGGCCTCGGCGTCGTCGATACGGGAGCGCAGGGCGGCGGGCGAGAAGCCGGCGAACACGACGGAGTGGGTCAGGCCGAGGCGGGCGCAGGCCAGCATGGCGATGTAGACCTCGGGCAGCAGCGGCATGTAGATGGCCACCCGGTCGCCGGCGACCAGCCCTAGGGAGCTGAGGTAGTTGGCCGCGCGGCTGACCTCGTCCTTGAGTTCGGCGTAGGTGATGTCCCGCGCGTCGTCCTCGGGCTCGCCGATCCAGTGGATGGCCACCCGGTCGCCGTTGCCGGCCTCGACGTGGCGGTCCACGCAGTTGTGGGCCACGTTGAGCGTGCCGCCCACGAACCACTTGGCGACCGGGGCGTCGGACCAGTCGAGGACCTCGGACCACTCGGTCGACCAGTCCAGGCGCCGTGCCTGCTCGTCCCAGAACGCGAGTCGGTCGGAGGCTGCGACGTCGTAGAGGTCGGCCTGCGCGTTGGCCTGTGCGGTGAAGTCGGGGTCGGGGGCGTAGGTCTGGGTGTGGTCGTGATCGGTCATCAGCGGCTCTCTCTCGGGATATGTGTTCACGGCGGCCGGAGTCGACACGGCGGAAACGACCGGACCGGTTTCTGTGAGCGTAGTCACATACCTGGTGCCGTGTTTCGCAACACACCCGATAGGGGGACGCGGGGGGAGGCGGGGTCAGGACCTCGGCTCGCGGCCTGCGGATTCGCCGGTCTCCCCGCCCTCCGCAGGGGTGCCGCCGGCACTCTTCGGGGTCTCGGCCCTCGCGTTGTCGGGGCCGTCGCCCACCGCGGTGGCGGGTGACGTCGTCGTCGTCGCAGTCTTCCCCGCGCCCTCCGGCGCCTCGCCCGGCGACGTCCCGACGGTCCCGG
>NZ_JAALEB010000303.1:0-5073 GCF_014145165.1 Dietzia sp. Cai40
CGGCGTTGCGCGCGACCGCCTCGGCGACACTGCGGGCCACGTCATCCTGCAGGG
The DNA here is from genome assembly GCF_014145165.1 of Dietzia sp. Cai40. Classification (NCBI taxonomy): domain Bacteria; kingdom Bacillati; phylum Actinomycetota; class Actinomycetes; order Mycobacteriales; family Dietziaceae; genus Dietzia; species Dietzia sp. Cai40. The sequence goes on from NZ_JAALEB010000303.1 coordinate 55, forward strand.
CGGCCTCCGGCGCGGCGGTGTCCCCCGCGTCGGCCGTCCGCGCGACGGTGTCCTCGGCGCCGGTCGCCTGCGAGTCGACCGTCTGCGAGTCGACCGTCTGCGGATCGGTCTGCTGAGCGGCCCGGACCGGGGCGGGCTGGTACTCGGCCACCACGACGTGGGCGTTGGTCCCGCCGAAGCCGAATCCGGAGACACCGGCCAGCGCCCGGCCGCTGTAGCGCGGCCACGGCCGGTTCTCCGTGACGACGCTCAGCCGCGCGGCGTCGAAGTCGATGTACGGGTTGGGGCCGGCGAAGTTGAGGGTGGGCGGGAGCGAGTCGTGCCCCATCCCCAGGATGATCTTGGCCAGGCCCGCGGCACCGGCCGCCGACTCCATGTGCCCGAAGTTGGTCTTGGCCGAGCCCAGCAGCGTGGGTCGATCGGCGTCGCGGCCGCGGCCGAGCACCTGTCCGATCGCGGTGGCCTCGATGGGGTCACCGAGGATCGTGCCCGTGCCGTGGGCCTCGATGTAGTCGACGTCCCTCGGGTCCACACCCGCGTCGGCGTACGCCTGGCGCAGCACCGCCACCTGGGCGTCCGGGTTGGGGGCGGTCATCCCGTTGGAACGTCCGTCGGAGTTGACGGCGGACCCCTTGATGACGGCGAGGACCACGTCCCCGTCCCGTTCGGCCTCGGACAGGCGCTTCAGGATGAACAGTCCCCCGCCCTCCGCCCGGCAGATGCCGTTGGCGTCGGAGGAGAAGGCCTTGATGCGCCCGTCGGGGCTGAGCGCGGCCCCGGTCTTGGCGAAGCCCATGGTGGCGGCGGGCGCCAGCATCATGTTGACGCCACCGGCCACGGCCAGGTCGGACTCGTGCAGACGCAGCGAGTTGACGGCCTCGTGGATCGCGACCAGGGAGGTCGAGCACGCGGTGTCCAGGGTCATCGAGGGGCCACGGAAGTCGAACGTGTACGACACCCGGTTGGAGATGATCGAGTTGGAGGCGCCCGTGACCGCGTACGGGGAGGCGGCGGCGGAGTCGGAGGTGAGGAACACCTGGTAGTCGCTGGACGACGAACCGATGAACACGCCCACCTCGTGGCCCTTGAGGTCACTCGCGGGCAGGTGCGCGTGCTCGAGGGCCTCCCAGGTGAGCTCGAGTGCGAGCCGCTGCTGCGGGTCCACCATCTCCGCCTCGCGGGGACTCATGCCGAAGAACTCGGCGTCGAAGTCCCGCACCTCGGAGTCGTCGAGCCACCCGCCCCGGTCCGGGGCCTCGGCCAGGACCTGCTGGACGTAGGAGTCCCCCGCCCACTCGGACCAGCGGGTCGCCGGACGCGGGCTGGTGGCGTCCCGGCCCTCGGACAGCAGTTCCCAGGTGGCCTCGGGCGAGTCCGCGCCGCCCGGGAAACGGGTGGCGAAGCCGATCACGGCGACGTCGAACTCCATCCCCGCCCCACGGTGGCGGAAGGTGTGGAGGTCGCCGGGCTCGTCGATCTCGGCCGGTCCGTTGACCACGTACTCGGCGAGAGAGGCGATGGTGGGGTGCTGGTAGGCCACCGTGGCGTCCAGGGGACGGCCGAGCAGGTCCTCGAGATCCGCCGAGAGGGTCACCGCGTCCCTGGAGGACAGCCCGAACTCCTCGAGGGAGCGGTCGTCGGTCACCTTGGCGACGTCGAGCCCGGTGGCCCGGGAGACCCAGCCCCGCAACCAGTCGCGGAGCTCTACTACCGTCATCTCGCTCTGTGCCATCGTGGGGATCGCCTTTCCATCGGGTCTCGTCCGGTGTGCTCGCCCGTCGCCGCCGCGCACCGGTGGTGCCGTGAAGCGGCCCGGAAACTACTCCGCCGGCTCGTCGGGGAAGGCCGTCTGCTGGTGGCCTCCCCGCAGGGTCCCGTCGACGTAGGCGGTCTTGCAGGCGCGGCGGGCGATCTTGCCGCTGGAGGTTCGGGGGATGGACCCGGCGGGGACCAGGATCACGTCCTGCGCGGTGACCCCGTGCCTCGCCGAGATCGCCGAGCGGACCGCGTCCGCGATGGGTCCCGGATCCGCCTTCCCCGCACCGGGGGCGCGCTCGCCCACCACCACGAGGGTCTCCGAGGAGTCATCGGAGGGGATCACGGCGCCGTTACGGGCGTCGATCGGGAGCTGGTTGGCCGGCACGGAGAACGCGGCGACGAAGCCCGGGCGCAGCGAGGCGGAGGCGTCCTGCGCGGTGTTCTCGAGATCCTGCGGGTAGTGATTGCGTCCGGCGACGATCACGAGGTCCTTGACCCGACCGGTGATGTACAGCTGGCCGTCCACGTAGGCGCCGTAGTCACCCGTGCGGAGCCACCGTGCGCCGGAGGGGACGGTGCCGAACTCGCGCACCGTCCTCGAGTGCTCCGGGAGCCGCTCCGTGAGCCTGTTGCCGAACGTGGCCTCGGACTCCTCCGGCCGACCCCAGTAGGCCCGCCCGACGTTGGTGCCGTAGAGCCAGATCTCCCCGACCCGGCCCTCGGGCAGTTCCCGGCCGGTGCCGTCGTGCTCGCCCGTCGACCCGTCGACACCCGGCTCGACGATCACCGCCCACTGGCTGGGGGCCACGTACCCGCACGCCACCTGCGGGATGGCGTCCTCGTTGCCCTCCACCGCGTCGGGGTCCAGGACGGTCATGACGCCCTTGTTGAGGTCCTCCCGGTCCACGTGGATGACGATCGCCTCGTCGTCCTTGCGGGGCGAGGAGACGAAGAGCGTCGCCTCGGCCATGCCGTAGGAGGGCTTGATGGCGGTCGGCGCCAACCCGTACGGGGCGAACGCCTCGTTGAACGCGCGCATCGAGGCGGGGGTGACCGGCTCGGACCCGTTGATGATGCTGGTGACCCCGGAGAGGTCGAGCGACTCGCCCTCCCGGGGCAGGCCACGACGGGCCGCGTGTTCGAACGCGAAGTTGGGGGCGGCGGCGAAGACCCCGTCGCCGTCGGACATCGCCCCGAGCTGGGTGACCCACCGCCCGGGACGCTGCACGAAGGCCCGGGGGCTCATGACGGTGATCGTGGCGCCGCCCATCGCCGGCAGGATCACGGTGAGCAGACCCATGTCGTGGAACAGCGGCAGCCAGGTCACGCCGCGGGAGGCGCGGGTCAGGCCCAGCCCGTCGAAGAGCTGCATGACGTTGGTGACGACGTTGCGGTGCGTGATCTCCACGCCGGCGGGGACGCGGGTCGACCCGGAGGTGTACTGCAGGTAGGCGATGTCGTCCGCACCCAGATCGGGCCGGGTCCAGCCCGAGCCCAGCTCGGCGGGGATCGCGTCGACGGCGACCGTGCGGGGCCGCTCCCGGGCGGGCAGGTCGCGGAAGAGCTTGCGGACCCCCGCCGCCGACTCGGTGGAGGTGAGGATGACGGACGGCGTGCAGTCCCCGAGGACCGCGTGGAGCCTGTCGTGATGACCCGGCTCGTCCGGATCGAACAACGGCACGGCGGTGAGACCGGCGTGGATGGCGGCGAAGAACGAGACGATGTAGTCGAGTCCCTGGGGCGCGAGGATGGCCACGCGGTCTCCCCGCTCAGCCACCTGCTGCAGCCGTGCGGCGATGGCGTAGAGCCGGTCCCCGAAGTCCGACCACGACAGTTCGGCGACCTCACCCTGCCGCGACGACGAGTAGTCGATGTAGCGGTAGATCAGCCCGTCCGCCGCGGGGTCCCGGCGTGCTGCGGAGACGTTGGATTCGACGAAGTCGACCAGGGTGGTGCGATCAGGGATGACGATCGCCCCGCTGGCGTCGTGGTACTGCTCGAACTCCACGTTGCTCCGTTCCGAACCGATGACTGGATGGTCGACGTCGCCGACCTCGGACATACCGGGCGACAAGCTTGGTCGATCTTACAGCGTGCCCCTGCGCACATCCGAACTCCGAATCCTCGACCCGGCCAGGCGTGTCGCGCCCATGCACGGTACTCGGTCGGGCGGTCAGTCGTGGGCGATCTCCGGTGCCGCGTCGACGAGTTCCCGCACGTGTCCGATGGTCCACTCCGGAACCGTGGTCCCCATGACGACGTCCGGGTTGGTCGCGTACATGGCGTGGATGGCGTTGTTGGCGACGAACTCCTGGAACCGGGCCGCCCCGTCCACCACGTTGAGCGGGGCGTTGCAGATGAGGTCCCGGGAGTCGCAGATCTGGGCGGTCCGGTCGTCGAGCGCCCCGAAGCCGCCGGGCCGCGGGCCGGTCATGGTGGCACCCGCGATGAGCTGCGTGAAGCCCGTCACCGGCTGGAGCGAGATCTCCATCCCCTGACCGGTCCCCGGCGACAGCCCCGGGGACTGGCCCTCACCGGGCAGGCGCCGCCCGTCGGCGATGAGGACCGAACCCCGGACGAGCTCCGCCGGGACCGGCCCGTTGCCGGTGCCGATCTCGCTGGTGAGGTCGCCGGCGATCACCGCCCCCTGGGAGAAGCCGAGCAGGATGTAGGAGGTGTACGGGCAGCGGTCGTGGACCGCGACCAACTCGGCGCGCGCGCGATCCGTGCCCTCGGCCCGGCTCTGGTCGTAGGTGATCTCGTCGGGGCGCTGGGGGTTCCGGAACTGTGCCACGTACGGGACCGTGAAGACCTCCAGGCGCTCGGCCGGGTACTGCTCCCCCAGCGGGTCCGTGATGGTCTTGAGCAGCGCGTTGGGCAGGAACGACGGCGCGTAGGGGTCGTCGGTGGGGCTGCTCTCCCAGGTGCCCGGCACGGCGATCATCTGCACGTCGGGGCAGTCCGCGGGCTGGGTCAGCTCCGGCTCCGCCGGGCCGGGCAGCGGGCCGTCCGGACCCGTCGGCAGCCCCCGGTCACCGATCCACCAGCCGATCCCCAGCACCAGCAGGACCACCATGACGAGCGCTCCGAGCGAGCACCCGAGACGGCGGCCACCTCCACGACGCGATCCACGAGCCACGATACGAACTCCTTCCCGGGCGCCCGACACGAGTCCGCGGGCGGCCGACGACAGGTCCAACGCGCCACGGGGCCGCCGGGTTCCGCCGGCGGTCGTGGCACGTGTCACGACGCACCGCCCCG
>NZ_JAALEB010000304.1:0-10988 GCF_014145165.1 Dietzia sp. Cai40
CCGCGACGCCGGTCTGGGCGTGGTGCCCCACGCCGGGGAGCTGGCCGGGCCCGAGGAGGTGCGGTCCGCACTGCAGCTGGGCGTCGACCGCATCCAGCACGGGGTCCGCGCCGCCGAGGACCCCCGGCTGGTCGAACAGCTCGCCGCGAGCGGGGTCTGCCTGGACGTGTGCCCGAGTTCGAACGTAGTTCTGGGCGTCTACCCCACGCTCGGGGACCACCCGCTCCCCGCGCTGCTCGACGCCGGGGTCCGCTGCTCGATCGGCGCCGACGACCCGCTGCTGTTCGGCGTCGACGTGGTGGACGAGTACGTGCTGGCGCGCGAGCGGATGGGCATCCCCGAGGCGCGTCTCGCCGCGTGCGCCCGGTCGTCGATCGACTCGTCATTCGCGCCCGCCGATCTCAAGCGCGACGCCCTCGCCCGGGTGGACGCGTGGGAAACCGGGGCAGCCGACCCGGCCGGCTGAGCGCTCAGGCGCCTCGGCGGATCCTGTCGGCCGCGAGGATCATCGGCACCTGCAGCGGCAGGCGGCCCCACGCGATCACCTGGTAGGGCCACACCGGCTTCCTCCGCCAGGCCCGCACCATCTGCACGTTCCCGGGCAGTACCCCGACGAACAGCGCCACTGCCGCCGCCCCGCCCAGGGCCCGGGTCCGGGGCACGGCCAACAGTGCCGCCACGGCCATCTCAGCGACGCCGGACCCGTAGGTCCACGCCCGGGCGCTCCCCGGCAGCTCCGGCGGGATGAGCCCGTCGAAGGGTCGGGGCGCCACGAAGTGCAGCGCGCCCATCGCCCCCAGCGCGGCGGGCATGGACCAGTACCGGACGGCGTGTGCCGTGTCGTTGAGTGCCGTGTCGTTTCCCATTCGCCCGAGACTACGGACCCCGATCCCGGCGTTCTCACCGAACGTGCGGCAGCACTCGTTCCCCGAGCAGTCGCAACGACTCCCACGCGGCGTCGATCGGCATCCCGCCGCACATCGGGTGGCCCGCGATCAGGCCCAGTTCGCGAGACCGGACCCGCTCGACGAGCTGGTCCGGGGTGGCCACCAGGTACACCCCCTCGGCGCGCAGGTCCTCGACCGAGCGGGCGTCGGAGTGGACGAAGGAGTTGCGACCGGAGGCCGTCTGCCAGGCACGGTAGGCCTCCGCGTCGGCGAGGAGGTACCCGCCGTACCTCTCCCAGAACTCGTCGGGATCCTGCGCGCAGAATACCGCGGCGGGACCGGAGACCGGGGTCACCACGAGGCCGGGCTCATGCCCGTTCGCGCGACACTCGGCCCGGTACAACTCGGCGAGCTCCGGATCGTTGACCTGCGGTTGGTAATGCATGCCCAGGCGCCCGGCCCGACGGGCGGCCGCGCCTGCGCCGCCGAGGAAGATCAGCGGGTGCGGATCCGAGAATGGTCTCGGTGTCACGCGCGACCGAGGCGAACCGTCGACCGGATCGTCGCCGACCGGTTCCCCCGCCCACGCCGCGAGCATCGTCTCCAACTGCTGTTCCAGCCGTGCCCCACGCCTCTTCCAGTCCCGGGAGTGCATCGCGTATTCGACCGGTCGGTAGCCGAGCCCGAAGGTGAAGCTCACCCGCCCGGACGCCACGTGGTCGAGGACCGCGATGTCCTCGGCCAGCCGGACCGGATCGTACAGCGGCGCGAGCAGGGCCCACACCGCGATCTGGATCCGCTCGGTCACCGCGGCCACCGCCGCCGCAGCGATGAGCGGCGACGGGAGATAGTCGTCCTCGGAGCCGTGGTGCTCGGAGAGGTTGACGGCGTCCTGGCCCGACTCCTCCGCGTACCTGGCCATGGCGAGGGCCGCCCGGTAGCGGTCCCGGCGCTCGGCCGCGTCCGCGCCGGGCGCCCGGAAGTCGAAGCGGGTGACGACGTAGACCATCAGGCGCGGTCCATCAGACCGCGGTACCCGCGCGGGAGTCGGCGAGGACCGCATAGGACGTGCCTCGCTCCTCCCGCTCCCACCAGGTGTCGGCACCGCCGGCGGTGCCGCCGACCCCGTCCTCGACCAGGGCTCTCTTGAGGATCTTGTTGGTCGCCGTGGTGGGGAGCGCATCGGAGACCCGGACCCAGCGCGGCCACGCCTTGGGCGAGAGATCGGGCTGGGAGGCCAGGAACTCCTCGAACCCGGCGGGCTCGAGCTCGCTGTCGTGCCGGACCACCATGGCCGCGGCGAGCTGGTCGCCGACGCCGCGGGGGTCGGGCAGCCCGTACACCGCCACCCGGGAGACCGCGGGATGCCGGAGGACGATCTCCTCGACGATCCCGGCGGCCATGTTCTCCCCGTCGACCCGCAGCCAGTCCCCGCTGCGACCGGCCATGTACACGTTGCCGTCCGCGTCGCGGTAGGCCAGGTCGCCGGACCAGTACATCCCGTCCCGCATGCGATCGGACGTGGCCTGCTCGTTGTTGTAGTAGCCGGCGAAGAAGCCGGCTCCCTCGGTGTTGACCAGCTCGCCCACACACTCGTCGAGATTGGCCACCGCACCGGTGTCGTCGAAGATCGCGCGGGGACACTCGGTGACCGTCACCGGGTCGTACACCGCGACCCCCGGGAACGGTTCGCCGATGGACTCGAGCGGCGAGTTCTCGGTCCGGACGACGATGATCGCGAGTTCGGTGGAGCCGTAGGCGTCCCGCACGGTGCAGCCGAACCGCTCGGCGAACGCGGGGATGTCCTTGGCCGCGGCCTCGTTCCCGAAGGCCGCGCGCAGGGTGGTCTCCGCGTCGTCGGGGCGAGCCGGGGTGTCGAGGATGTACGCGAGCGGTTTCCCCACGTAGTTCATGTACGTGACCCCGTACCTGCGGATGTCGTCGCCGAAGCGGGTCGCACTGAAGCGTCGGGCGAGCACCATGGTGGCGCCCACGGCGATCGCGGGCGAGAAGCCACTCATGATGGCGTTGGAGTGGAACAGCGGCATGGACAGGTACAGCACGTCCTCGGAGGTCAGCTCGAAGGACGGAGCGAGCGCCTCGCCCGACATGGTGACCGTGAAGTTGCCGACCTGTACCGCTTTCGGGTCCCCGGACGTCCCCGAGGTGAAGATGAGCATGAACGGGTCGCCGGCATCGGCCACCGGGGGATCGGCCGGGGGCTCCGACGCGGCGACCGTGGCCGCCCACTCGTCGGAGTCCGTGTCGATGACACTGACATCGCCCAGGTCCAGCCCGTCGAGCAGGGGCGCGAGCTGGGAGTCGGTGAGCAGGACCTGACAGTCCGCCCGCCTGATGTCGCGGGCCAGCCCCTCACCGCGACGAGTCGCGTTGATACCCGCGATGACGACGCCGCCGAGAGCGCCCGCGGCGAGCGCGTAGAGCATCTCCGGGGTGTTCTCCAGGAGCGTGCCCACGTGCCGGGGTCGGGAGTCGTCGAGCATCGCGTCGAGTGCTCCGGCGCGACGGTCGGCGGCCGAGATGTACTCGCGCCAGGAGATGGTCAGGTCCTCGTAGCGGATCGCCGGGGAGTCGGAGTCGGCGTGACGGCGGAGTTGTTCGCGAACGGTGTCGACCATGGGGGTCCTCGGGGACGCAGGGGCGGTGTGATCTGGATCATAGCGAGTCCAGCTGACACTCGTCAGGAAAGTTCGATCGCGGGCCGACCCACGGCGCCCGGACCCCTCCTGTCGGCCCTGAACTGCCTGGCCGTGACCCCCCACCACCGGCGCGCGTACTGACTGAACGTCGTCACGTCGTCGAGGGCCAGGGCCGAGGCGATCTGGTAGAGGGGGATCTCGGTGGTGGCCAACAATCGGGCGGCCACATCGCGCCGCACCTCGTCCCGGATCCCGGAGAAGGACGTGCCCTCACCGGTGAGGTGCCGCTGCAGGGTCCGCGGCGAGACCGAGAGGAGTGCGGCGACGTCGCCGAGGGTCGAGGTCCCCGTGTCGAGGGACCGCAGGAGCAGGGTCCTGGTCCGCTCGGCGTACGTCTGGTCCCGTGCGGGACCGTGCTGTTCCAGATAGCTCAGAGCCAGCTCGTGGGCCATCAGGTCGCCGCCCGTGATCTCCCGGCCGAGGAGCGCGGCGGGGACGCGGAGCATCGCGGCCGACGCGAGTGGTCTCGCCGGGGCGGAGAACAGCTCCCGGTAGCGAGCGGGCACCGTGTTGAGCGGGTTCGGGAGCTCGACCGACAGCAGTCCGTACTCCCCCCCGAGGAGGGCGAGCATGGACCGGTGCAGGAAGAGCAGGACCATGTCGACCGCCTGGGGAGGCAGCGCGGCCGCGTCGTCCCGGTAACCGAACCGCACCCCCAGCACACCGGGGTCCGCCTCCGGATCCGGGACGACCGTGATCTCGAGCGACCGGGCGTGGAAGAACAGGTACTTGGAGGTCATCTCCAACGCCCGGGTGGTGGTCGGGGCGTGCCTGATGGCCGCGGCCACGGGGCCGAGCAGACCGAGGTCCTGACGCAACGCCACCCGCAGGCCGAAGTCGGGGCAGCGCAACTCGACGGCCGCCGTCTCGAGGAGGAAGCCGATCGCGAGATCCTGCACCAGGATCTCGTCGCTGTCGAGGGCGCCGCCCGGCAGCCCACTGCGCCGGGCCAGGTCGTCGGCGTCGCCACCCAGCGCATCGATCACCGCCCTGACGCCCCTCAGGCCTGCAGATCTGACGTATGCCACCTCAGAACTCTCCGCCACATGGCGCGATAGAGCAACCTCTTGGCGCGTTTCGGCAACTTGTTCGGCGGGATCGGGACTATCGTCCTCCGTATGACAGCCTCTGCTGACCGCCGCCCACCGGCCGGCGCACCCGAGAACCCGCTGGACCTCCTGATCGTCGGCGCCGGCATCTCCGGCATCGACCTGGCCCACCACGTCTCCACCACCTTCCCCCACTGGTCGTGGGAGGTCCACGACGCACAGGACGACCTGGGCGGCACCTGGAACACCTTCCGCTACCCGGGGATCCGGTCGGACTCGGACATGGCCACGTTCGGGTTCCCGTTCCGCCCCTGGCCGCACTCCTCGACCCTCGGGCAGGGTGAGGAGATCAAGGAGTACATCCGCGACACCGCCCGCGAGTGCGGAGTCCTCGACCGCCTGCATCTGGGGTCCTGGATACAGAACGCGGACTGGCAGAGCGAGAAGGGCCTGTGGAAGGTCACGAGCGTCCGGGCGGAGGACGGGAGCTCCACCGAGCGCACGGTGTGGGCCCGCCGCGTCCACTACGGGTCCGGCTACTACTCGCACTCCCAGGGCTTCCGACCCGACTTCCCGGGCGAGCAGGAGTTCGTCGGCGAGATCATCCACCCCCAGCTATGGCCCGAAGGCGTCGACTACGCGGGGCGGAAGTTCATCGTGATCGGTTCCGGAGCCACCGCCGTCACCCTCGTCCCGGCCCTGGAGAACCTCGGCGCCGACGTCACGATGCTCCAGCGGACCCCGAGCTACGTCGCCCCGCTCCCCGAGAAGGACATCATCAGCGCCGTGTGGCAACGCGTGCTGCCGGCACAACCGGCCTACCGCGCCGCCCGTTTCACCCACGGCGCTCGCGACATGGTCCAGTATCTCGTCGCTCAGCGGTTCCCCTGGGCCTTCACCCAGGGGCTGCGGCTCCTGCAACGCCGCTACATCTCCCGCGAGCAGATCGCCGAGCACTTCACCCCGTCGTACAAGCCCTGGGACCAGCGGGTGTGCAAAGCCCCCGACGGGGACATCTTCCGGGCGATGCAACGGGGCGCGCGCGTGGTGACCGGACACATCGACACGTTCACCGAACGCGGTATCCGCCTGGATTCGGGCGTGGAGCTCGAGGCGGACGTCATCGTCTCCGCCACCGGCCTGGAACTCGAGGCGTTCGGCGGCGGAACCCTGAGCATCGACGGCCGCGAGCTCGAGCCCGCCGACCTGACCACCTACCGCGGCATGATGCTCGCCGGCGTGCCCAACTTCAGCTTCACCGTGGGGTACGTCAACGCCTCCTGGACCCTGCGGGCGGACATGGTCTCCCGCTACATGGTCAAGCTGTGGCGCGCGGGCGAGAGGAACGGGGAGAAAATCTACGCCCCGATCCCGCCCGAGGTGAAGGGCGATCGCCCGCTCCTGGACCTCGACGCCGGGTATGTCCAGCGCGGCGTGCACCGCTTCCCGAGGCAGGGAACCGACCGTCCCTGGACATATGTACAGAACTACCTCGCCGAGATCCCCGAGCTGACCTTCGGTGACCAGCGTCGCGACATGGCGTTCGACGCGCAGATCCCGCAGGAGGCCGTCCGATGACCCGCCGCGTCTTCATCACCGGCGCCGCCTCGGGGCTGGGTCTGGCGCTCGCCCGCGAGTACCTGGCGGCCGGCGACGAGGTCATCCTGACCGACCTGCACGCCGAGGCCCCACCCGCCGTGACCGGCCTCTCCGGCCAGTGGAGCTACCGCAGGCTCGACGTGACCGACGACGACGACTGGGCCGCCGCCGCGCGTGCCGTGGACTCGCTGGACATCCTCATCAACAACGCCGGCATCGCGGTCGGCGGGCGGCTGGACGCCACGTCGATGGACTCGTGGCAGCGCATCGTCGACATCAACCTGCTCGGAGTGGTCCGCGGGTGCAAGACGCTGGTCCCGACGCTCGGACGAGGCGGCCGGGTGGTCATCACCGCCTCCGCCGCAGGTCTGGTGCACGCCCCCCACATGGGCGCCTACAACGCGACCAAGGCCGCGGCGGTCGCTCTGGCGGAGACCCTCGACGCCGAGCTTCGCCCCCGCGGCATCAGCGCGTCCGTCATATGCCCCCTGTTCTTCCGGTCCGGACTCGCCGATTCCCTCTCCGGCGACGACCCGAAGGCCGACGAGGCGGCGCGCATGCTCCTCTCCAAGACCCCCCTTGACCTCGGAGAAGGTCGCCGCGCGATCGGTGCGGGCCATCCAGGCCCGGCGGTTGGTCATCACTCCCGACGCGCTGAGCACCGCCACCTGGTACTCCAAGCGGTTCACCCGCGTCCCCTTCCTGGCCGGGACGCGTCTCATCGGCCGCGTGGTCGAACGACGGGGTTGACCGCCGTCACCCCCGGGGAGGCGGCTGCACCGCCCGTGGCCATCCGTGACCTCGTCGGACGAGCGGGGACGGCACGATCGCCTCTACTGTGGCGGCCACGGGATCAACAGCCAGTTCACGTTCCGCTCGACCCAAGGGAGATCACATGGACGTCGCCGCCGTCGCCGCCACCGCACCGGACGCACCTCTGGAGAAGACCACCATCCGGCGCCGGGACACCGGGCCGGCCGATGTGCTCATCGAGATCGAGTACGCCGGCATCTGTCATTCCGACATCCACCACGTGCGCGGCGAGTGGGGTCAGACCGCCTACCCCGTGGCGCCCGGACACGAGATCGTCGGCATCGTCCAGGAGGTCGGTTCCGAGGTCACCCGGTACACGGTCGGCGATCGCGTCGGCGTCGGGTGCCTGGTGGGAGCCTGCCACGAGTGCTCGTCCTGTACCGCGGGCCAGGAGCAGGAATGCGAGCGCGGGGCTGTGGCGACCTACGGCTCACCGCTGCCCGAGGACCATCCGGAGGGGCCCGTCACCCAGGGCGGGTACTCGACCCACATCGTAGTCGAGGAGCCCATGGTGGTGTCCGTTCCGGACGGACTCGACCCGGCCGCGGCGGCGCCGCTGCTGTGCGCGGGGATCACCATGTTCTCGCCGCTGCGGCAGTGGAACGTCGGCCCGGGCACCAAGGTCGCCGTGCTCGGCATGGGCGGGCTCGGGCACGTCGGTGTCAAGCTCGCGGTGGCGATGGGCGCCGAGGTGACGGTCCTGTCTCAGACCACCTCCAAGCGGGACGACTCGCTGCGGTACGGCGCCGTCGAGCACTACGCGACCGCCGGCGACGAGGGCAAGGCCACGCTCCGGGAACTGCGCGGCACCTTCGACGTCATCCTCAACACGGTGTCCGCGAACCTGCCGCTGGACCGGTTCCTCGCCACGCTCAAGCCGCGCGGGGCGCTGGTCAACATCGGGATCCCGACCGAGCCGATGTCGGTGCGGGCCGGGTCGGTCGCCGCCGGGCGCAAGATCCTGACCGGGTCCATGATCGGCGGTATCCCCGAGACCCAGGAGATGCTCGACTTCTGCGCCGAGCACGGGATCACCGCCGAGATCGAGCTCATCTCGGCGGACAAGATCAACGAGGCCTATGACCGCGTGGTCCGGTCGGACGTGCACTACCGGTTCGTCATCGACGCCAAGACGTTCTGACCCACGGCAGCCCGACCCACCGGGCGGGGACTCGCCGGGGCGGGGACTCACGGGCCTGACTCACCGCGGGGCGACCTGCGCGAGCAGGTCCGCGAAGTCCTCGTCCCGCGCCTCCAGGAACCGGTGCGCCTGCTCGGCGAAGTCCGCCAGCCCGGTCAGGCGCCCCGAACTCCGGGTCGCGTACACCGCCGCCGCGCCACACGCCCGGTCCAGGGCTGAGGCGATCGCCGACCCCCCGGGCAGCGCGGCCGCCACGCCCGCCGCGACGTGCGGGAACGTCACCTCCGCGACTCGCTCACCGGACTCGCGGAACACCGCGACGGCGGCCCCGATCCTGTCCGCATCGGCTCTGATCGTCCCGTCGGGCATCTGCTCACCTCGTCGTCGTCGTGATCTCGTCCTCGCATCGCGGTCATGAGGTACGACGTCCCCACCCCGCCGGTCGGTTCCAGCGGACCCGGTACAGGCCGGTACCCACCCGACCTGTCGTACCCGTGGTGTCTACTCGGGGTGTGGGAGAACAGCGCTCCCCGGCCGCCGGACCACCGGTCGCCGGCGCCCGTCCCACGACCCGGTGGCGTCGCCCGGCACCGGGACCCCTCCCACAGAGGAGAGCATCCATGTCCCTCACCTGGACACCCACCATCGACCGCGCGCTCGCGGTCGCGGCCCGCTGCCACGCCGGCCAGACCCGCAAGGACGACCCGACGCCCTACATCGCGCACCCCGTGGCGGTGGCGATGATCGTGTCCGACTTCACCGACGACCCGGACGTGGCGGTCGCCGCGCTGCTCCACGACGTTCTCGAGGACGTCCCGCCGTCGGTCTACTCGGCCGATGACATGATCGCCGAGTTCGGCGACCGGGTCACCGAGCTCGTCCGCGGCGTCTCGGAGGAGAAGACCGCGGGTGAGGTGACCCCGCCGTGGCGGGTGCGCAAGGAGGGGTACCTCGCCGCGCTCGCGGAGGACTCGGAGGAATGCCTGCTCATCTCGGCGGCGGACAAGATCCACAATCTGCGCTCGATGGTCGCCGCCCACGAACGACTGGGTGACGACATGTGGGGGCTCTTCAACGCCAGGCCGCAGGAGAAGCTGTGGTTCTACCGGTCGATCGCGGATGCGGTCACCCGACGGCTCGGTGACTGCGCGGCCTCGCGTGAGCTCCGCCGGGCGGTGGACGACGTCGCGGCACTGGCGCCGGTGAGCGGCGGCTGAAGGTCACACCGCCGGGAACTCGGCCTTGATCCGCAGCAGGGTCTTGGCCTGGGTCCGCCCCTCGAGGCCGAGAACCAGGCCGGCGGACTTGAGGCGCCGGGCGAGGTCGGAGTCCGCGGCGAACTCGGACTCCGACTCGATCGTGATCTCCACCCGGCGTCCGCCGTTGAGCAGCACCGACTGCTTGGCGGCGTCCAGGCCGGGGATGTTGGTCCACCGGATCGGCCCGGGGTCTCGAGGGGAGGCCCCCGAGCCCGAGAAGGAATAGTCGAAGTCCGTGCTCTGGGTGCGGGTCACCTTGCCCCACCCGGCCATCGGTCCCACCCCCACCCGGGCGGCGACGGCGTTGCGGCGGGCGCTGTAGGTGGCGCACTCGATCTCGCAGGCCCCCAGGGTGTTCATCACCCTCAGCGCCTCCTCGAACCGCTGCCGCAGGCTCCACGCGTCGTACTGGCCGAACGGCACCAACAGCGGGCGGCCCTCGATCGGCGCCTGCACGTAGACCACCCGGGGGACGACCTCGCCCTCCACCACGTCATACCCCGACCGCACCTGCATCGGACGTTGGATGACGTCGGTGAGCAGACCGCGCTTGTCGGTGACGGGTGCGGTCTCGTAGAAGGACACGAGCTGACTCACTGGCGCTCACCTCACTGTTCGAGGTCGCGGCGGGTGCGGACCTGACGCCCAGAGTATCCGGCGCCGCACGATCGGCCCGCCCGTGCCCGGCTCACCCGAGGGGCCACTCCCCGAGTTCGGTGAGGTCGTCGGCCTCCGCGGTGACGGCCGTGGGCTCGCAACCGAAGCCGACCATCTCCGTGCCGTCCTCGAGCGTCACCCGGCCGAGCTGCATCGGCCTGGGGAGCTGGTCGAGGAAGCTGCCGAGCGCCGCCGGGGAGACCGTCCACCTCTCGCCGAGCAACGCGGCGCCGTCCGGGTGACGCAGGACCCCCGGCTTGGGCGGTTCGGTGTCGAGGCGGTACATCCGGTAGTCGGTGCTGGACCGGACCGGCCCACGCCAGGCGGCGCCGCGTGAGGTGAGCTGGTGTTCGAGCGGGCCCCCACGCCGGTGTGCGCCGAACACCACAAGGTCGACGGTCGGAGCGCCCGCGCGCAGCGGCCACGGCACGAGTGGTTCCTTCTCGGAGTCGCGTTCCCCGGCCAGCACGGCGGCGATGTCGGCCACCGGTCCGTCGTGGAACGGCCGCCCCACCACGGTCACGCCGAACTCCGCGGTCCCTCGGCCCCCCTCGTCGATCTCGCTGGTCGGCACCGCCACGGCGCACATGTCGAAGAGGTTGCAGAAGTTCGTGTACGTCCCCATCCGGCTGTTGAGGGCGATCGGGTCGGCCTCCACCTCGGCGATCGTCGGGTGGAACGGCGCGGTGGGCACGAGCAACGCGGTCGCGCCCAGCCGGTCGAGTTCGGCGAGCGCCTCGCGCCGTAGTGCCTCGACCTTCCGTCGGTCGCGCAACAGGTCCACCGCCGCGATGTCTCGGGCGGGGGCGATGATGTCGCGGACGGTCGGATCGAGGCCCGCGTCCGGGTCCCGAACCGAGTCC
>NZ_JAALEB010000305.1:0-7291 GCF_014145165.1 Dietzia sp. Cai40
GACGGCAAAGATGATGTCGGTGGTCTCGATGAGCACCAGAACGGCCAGCAGGGGAGTGGCCATGATCAGCCCGCCCTTGCGGACCAGCAGGCGCTGGCCGTGGAAGGCGTCGGTCATGGGAATCAGGCGCCGAAACCCCGCGAGCACGCGGGACTGGTCGGGGTTGAGGTGCTCGTCGCGCTGGCGGATCATCCGGACGCCCGTGTAGAGGAGGAACGCGGCGAAGAGGTAGAGCACCCACGAGAAATTGGCGATCAGCACGGCGCCGCCGGCGGCACAGTGACGTTCCGGACCACGGTCAGCGGTGCGGGCGCCCTGGTCTCGCGAATCGACGACTTCCACCCGGCCGGGTTCGAGCTGGTCCAGGCCCGCTCGAGCGTCTGGTACCTGCTCGGTGGGCAGACGTGGACGACCGTCACCGACGACGTGACCCGCAACTCGGCGACCAACTCGGTCAGCCACTCGGGGGCCGGGTGGACCACCCTCGGAAACGCAAGGGCCACGCTCGAGACCACCTACCGCGTGCCCGCGGATGCCACCCCGGGCGATGTGCTCAACACTGGAGCGGCCACGGATCTGGCGCTGGTGAGCGGCTACAGGGTGGCCAACCCCATCGACACCTGCGTGACCATCCGCGAGCCCAACCCGACCGAGGTCGTGACCGGCAGCCTCGACGGGCTGGGCCTGGGATCGGTGACCTCCGGCTCGACCGCCCTCGGCGACATCGGCGCCGACCCGGCCACGTTCTCCGCAGACCTGATCAACGGGCTCGACCTGGGGCAGCTGATCGGCGCGGCCGCGGGGAGCTGATCGCGGGGGCGCGGCGGCGGGGCTTGTCGTCGTCGTCCTGATCGGTGTGATCGGCGCGGTGACGACCTGCCGGCGGCGCCTGACCGGCGGCACCCGTTCGGCGGCAACAAATTCACGGTGTCTGACCGGCGGCAACAGGGGCCGGCTCGCTCTACGGCGAGCCGGCCCCGGCGTGTTGGTGAGGCTGGATGCGGGTTGCTGTCGGTGCCAGTTCGAGAGTCGAGCCCGACCGATGGCGAGATCGGCAGGCTCTACAGGGCGGGGCCGGTAGCGCCCATAATTGGTCGCTATCCACTACTTGGCCTATAGCCGAGGTGCTAGAGGTACGGACTATTAATCCAAAGTTCGTTGGTTCGACGGCGACTTGTTCAGTCAGCCGTCCGGTGGTCGATAGGTGGCATTATCGGCGCCGCCACTGCCGGGCGGAGCGGCGGATCACTCGAGGGTCATCGCGGGGTGTCGGCTACGACGGCGTGGGGTTGGTGAGCCACCAGACGATCACCTCGTGCGTTAGCTCGGCGATGCGGCCCTCGCCCGTGGAGCCGTCGCCCCACAGGGGCAGGTCGACCCAGATGCGCAGTGGCGCCCCGCCGATCACGGGGACGTCGACATGGGCGAGCGGGCGGTGCTCCGGCACGAGTTGATACCTGTTGACCGTCCAACAGACGTGCAGCGGCACGAGGCCCGTCAGGCAGGACACCTGGCGGTGGGGTTTGATCGGGGTCAGCACGCGGGTGCCGGGGGCCGCCGGATCCCAGAACGCCGGGTCGGAGGGGCCCAGCACATCGGTCATGATCTCGGGCGTCAGCGCTCCCGGTGGGGACGCTGGCGTGTCCGGTCCGGCGTCTGCCGGGTCGGCGAGGGCAGGAGGGGTGCCGAGAGCGGTCGCTGCAGCGGCGACTGCCATCGCGAGGCCGAGGCGCCGGCGGGTGGGCGAATTCCGGGGTCCGGCTGGGGAGCTCATGACCCCACTTTCACAGACTGGTCAGCGACGTGAACATGCACAGGCTAATCTGAGC
Source organism: Dietzia sp. Cai40 (assembly GCF_014145165.1). Taxonomy (NCBI): domain Bacteria; kingdom Bacillati; phylum Actinomycetota; class Actinomycetes; order Mycobacteriales; family Dietziaceae; genus Dietzia; species Dietzia sp. Cai40. The sequence continues at coordinate 1,830 of NZ_JAALEB010000305.1, forward strand.
TTCTTCTCACCGGAGCCACATCTGTGGCCTGCACCCCTCGAGGTCCTCACCCATGATCCGTCGTTCGCTCGCCGCCCTCGGCCTGGCCGCTGTCGCCGCTCTCGGCACCGCCCCCTCGGTCACAGCCGCCGAAATGCAGGTCGGATCGGGCGTCATCGCCCTGCCCGAGTTCGCCCCCGTCGTCGTCCCCGCCCCGATGGGTTTCGACGCGGCAGCACTGCCGCTGCTGCCGTTCCCGTTTGTCTGGTCCGTGCATTTCGTGCCGGCACCGGGCGTGGCGGCCCCCGCGCCCGCGCCGGGTGTGGCGGCTCCTTCGCCCGCCCCCGCACCCCGACTTTCGGGATGCCGGGAGGCGTGGAACCTCGGCGTCGCGCCCATGCATCGCGGAAGCAGGTTCTACGACCCGTCGATGGACGGCGACAACGACGGGATCGCCTGCGAGCGGGATCCCCGCTAGTCCATGCGGACTCCGTCGGAGCCCTCCGGCATTCGTCGCGAGCGCGGCTTGAATACTCATCTAACGTTAGCGGGAACACTCCATTCGGCGTCGTCACCTGCTCCGGGCAGTAGGCGCCGATCGCTGCCCCAACCAGGATGTGAGGGTTCGACACCGGATGGGTGGACCGTCAGCCTGTAGGGGCCATAGAAGTAGTAAATGTGAGTTCACTCGTCGTGCCCGGTGGCTGCGGGCAGTTCGAGTGGCGGTGGCCCTCGTCGTCGTCGGTTCCCCGAGTGCACCGGGGGAGCGCCCCAGCTCTGGCCGCCGGGAGGAGCCTCGGTCCATGAATGTTTGAGGCGCCTCGAATTCAGGTCGTAGCGTGGTCCCATGGCTGGGATCACCGCGCGGCGTGTGGTCGTCGCACTCGACTGCCCCGGTGCTCGAGAGCTCGCCGAGTTCTACGCGTCGATGCTCGGCTGGCGGATTCGCGACAACGTCGAATATTCGGACTGGGTCGACGTCCTGCCGCCAGAAGGTGAGCTGGGCACGGTCGCGCTCGAGTGCCAGACCGTCTCCGTCTGGCGCGCGCCGACCTGGCCCGAGGGACCGGTCCCCACGCAGGTGCACCTCGACTTCTACGTGGACTCGATCGCCGACTCGGGCCGGCCGTCCTCGCCGCCGGCGCCCGCCGGCACGAGCAACAGCCCAGCCCCGACGGGCGGTTTGTGGTGTACCTCGACCCGGTGGGGCATCCGTTCTGCCTGTGCGAGGAGTGACGGAGCGGGGCGCGGAGCGCGATCAGGGTGGGTAGCCTCGCGGCCATGACCGACCTCGTCCTCCTCCCCGGCCTCCACGGTGACGCGCAGACGTGGGCGCCGGTGATGCGCGCACTGCCGGACGGCGTCCACGCCACGGCGCTGGACCTTCCAGCCGTGGCCGACCTCGATGCGCTCGCCGACGAGGTGGCGGGCCGGGTCGCTCCCGGCAGCGTCGTCGTGGGGCATTCCCTCGGCGGCGTGGTGGCGATGCATCTAGCCGGGCGCCACCCGTCGCTGCTGGCCGGGCTCGTCTTGGTCACAGCCCCGGTGGGGGCTGAGGACCCGGAGTCGGCGAAGGCGCGGGCCGACCGCGCTGCAGGCCTGAGTCCGGAGGCGTACGAGGAGATCGCGCTCGACGGCATGGAGGCGGTGTACTACGGCGACCGCGGCCACGATCCCGAAGTCCGGGCCGAGCGGCTGCGCGCGGCACAGGTTTACGGGCCGGAGCGGTTCGCCGCCCATTCGGTGGCGATCGGCGCGCGGCCCGATCGCAGCGAGTTCCCCGCGCAGGCCGGTGTCCCGGTGCTGATCGTGGGGGCGTCGGACGACCTGGTGGTGCCCACCGAGGAGCAGCGGCGGTGGGCTGAGGCGAATGGGGCCGGGTCGAGCGGCGCCGGAGCTGGTGCTGGTGCGAACGATGACGCGGGTGGTCCCGTGACCTACGTCGAGATCCCGGAGACCGGACACATGCTGCCGGTGGAGGCCCCGGACGAGTTGGCCGGCGCGATCGTCGACTGGCTTCGCGGGCTCTCGGGCTGACCGGGCCGGTTCCGCGCCACCCGGCGGCGGCAGGTCGGGCGGGTGGAGGTGGGCCTCGTCGTCGTCATCGTCGTCGTCGCGGTCTACCGCCCGCACCACGTCGCCCAGGGGCATGCCCGCCTGGCAGTCTCCGGTGACGTGACGCGCGGCGCCGCCACTGGCGGCTCGCGCGCGTACCGTCGATTCATGACCGAGCGGCAGCCGTACGAGGTGGTCGAGCGGTACCCGGAGTTCGAGCTGCGGCGGTACCCCTCCCATGCCGTGGCGGAGGTGCCCGTCCACGGGTCCTTCGGCAGTACCGGCAACCAGGCGTTCAGGGCGCTGTTCAAGTACGTTACCGGTCACAACGAGTCGGCCGGGTCCATCGCCATGACCGCACCGGTCGTCCAGGAGTCACCCGGCTTCGAGAAAATCGCCATGACCGCGCCCGTAGTCCAGACCGAGGCCGACGGCGGCGAGCACGTCGTCGCCTTCGTGCTGCCCGCCTCGCTGACCGCCGCGAACGCGCCGGTGCCCACCGATCCTCGGGTGCGGGTCAGGCAGGTGCCCGGCCGTGTTGCGGCAGCGGTGCGCTACTCCGGACGGTGGAGCGCGTCGGCCTATCGACGTCACCTGACCGAGCTCGAGGCCGCGATCGGCCGGGCCGGGCTGGTCGCCACCGGGCTGCCCAGGTACGCCCGATTCGACCCGCCGTTCACGCCGTGGTTCCTGCGGCGCAACGAGGTCGTGCAGGACGTGGTGTGGCCCGGCGAGGGCTGAGTCGCGTCGCGCTGGCGGTGTTCGGCAAATTGTCCGCTTCCGTTGGCTGCGGAACGGCGCTATTATCCGAACATGATAAACGGCAAGACGATAGATTCGAGACCCCCTTCGGAGGCGGAACTCGTCGATGTCGCGTCCCAGGCACTTCGCGAGAGACTCCCGCCGGAGTGGAAGATCGATACCAGGCAGGGCGCTACATCGTCGACATCTGGCGGCGCAGATTCTCTGATGATCGCCGAGGCTCCCGATGGGAGTGCCGCAACATTCTGTGTCACCGTCAAGAGCGCCGTCGTAGCTCGCGACATACCTGCGCTTCGGAAGAGGTGCGGCGACACTATGGCCCAGGTGCCGGACAGTGGGTGCCTGGTCTTGACTCGCTATCTCGCGCCCGCCGACCGTGCGCGGCTCGACGCGGCTGGCATTTCATATATCGATGCGACCGGCAATATGAGGGTTTCATCCCCCGTTCCCGCACTCTTCGTCTCGGATCGTGGTGCCGAAAGAGATCCCTGGCGGGGGCCAGGGCGCCCGAGGGGCACCCTCAAGGGAGAACCCGCAGCGAAGGTAGTTAGAGCGCTACTCGATCTTCCCGGGCCATGGCGTGTGCGGGAACTCGCCGACGTCGCCAATGCCTCGGTGGGGTCGGTATACCGTGTGATGCAGTTTCTCGAAGATCAGGGACTTGCGCAGCGGCTGCCTGACCGGCGATTCCTGGTGTCCGATTGGGCAGCTCTTCTGCGCAGATGGAGCGACGACTATCAGTTACTCCGGTCCAATGCCGTGTCCCATTGGATCGCTCCCCGGGGCCTGTCGGACCTTCTCGATACGGTGCGCGAGGAAGAGGACATCGACTACGCGCTGACCGGGTCCGTCGCAGCAGCAGCGTGGGATGCCTACGCGCCAGCCAGGTCGGCGATGGTGTACGTCCGAAACGTCGAACGTGCAGCGGCGAACTGGGGCTTGCGCGCGACCGAAGCGGGAGCGAACGTGCTGCTGATCGAACCCACTTACCCCGTCGTCATGGAACGCGCCATGACCGCGTTGGAAGGGCTCACGGTCGCGCGCCCGACCCAGGTGGCTGTGGACCTCATGACCGGGCCGGGCCGGGCACCCGCAGAGGCGAACGGGCTGATCGAATGGATGAGGGCACATGAACAGTCATGGAGAGGGTAGTGGCGATCTGCTCGTCAGTGCCCGGTTTGCGCTTCTCTACGCGGCCGAGGCGTTGTCCGAGCAGGCCGCAGTCGACGGGCTGATTGCGAGACCTGCATGGAGGGCCGCCCGTCATGACCTCGACACGCTTTGGGGCTGTCAAGTTGCTTGACACGGTGGTACATTTTCAGTGCGACCCCAATCGACGAAAGAGCCCCTGGGCTTCGGGAATGATCCCTAGTTGGTTGGGGTTTCGTGCGTCAGTAGTAGTGCTCGGTGCCGTACCCGAAGTAGTCACTCTCGATCCTGATCTTGCTCCGGATCAGTCTGTGAGCTCGGTCGTCGCCGGTCTCCCACTTCCGTGTGACCGCCCAGGTGCAGTAGTCCGCAGCCTGAAGACCGAAGTCGGACTCATCCCGCCAGAATGCCAATACTCGCTTGGCGCGGAAGGGCAGACACTGGGCCATGACATCGTCCACGGCGCCCCTGAACGCAGCCCGGGTCTTCCTGGTTCCCATCTGAGCGGCGACGACCTGGATGGAATCGCCCTGGTGGAACAACTGAGGGGCGGCCCGACTGAGATGAAAAAACCAGGCGTACTGGTAGAACTTCGGTTCGGTTGGGCGGATCGAGGGCTGGGCCTTGGACTTCTCCAACAGAGTGATGTCGAACCGGAACTCAAGTTCCACCAAGGCGTCGAACACCGCGTCTCGCACGACCTGGGCGTCCGGAGAGGCGTGGAAACACGAATCCAAACCCTGGGCCTTCCAGGCCAGTTCGTCCCGGAGCCGCATGAGGCGCGTCCGGAGCGCCCACACCTGTTCTTCGTCGGCGCACAGCGTGCCAACCGCGAAGTACCTGGATGCCTTCCCATTGCGGAGGAACTGGAGGTCGCCACTCTCATCTGCGAACAGATACTTGATCGCCACGAAGGGGCCTTTCTCTCGACTGCCACCTATGGAAGCACATCGAGAGGACACTCCTCGGGCGGGAAACTCACTAAGCGCCATTACCCGCAGATGACATAAAGGCAGGTCAGAGCGAATATTCAGCTGTTAATCCACAGGCACTCCCCAGCAAGTCACAGCCTTGTAGGCCACTGTGACGAGTTGAGGGCGCGGTGGGTGAATAGCGTGGACCAGCTCTACGTCGCGCCGCACGAGTTGGTCTATGCCGGTCGGTTCGAATGGCGGGAAGTGGCGGTCCGCTCTCGGCGGTCGTGGGCCTTGTCGTCGTCGCCCTCAAGACCGCAGTCCACGTCGGACAGTGAGCGTTAAGACGGAGCGGGTCCGGTGAGCCACCAGGCGATCACGTTACTTGTCAGCTCGGGGATCGGGCCCTCGCCGGTGGAGCCGTCGCCCCACCGCGGAAGGTCCACCCAGATGCGCAATGGTGGACTGCCGATCATCGGGAGGTCGACATGGGCGAGTGGGCGCATCGTCGAGGCGAGCACGTCCCTTTCGGAGGTCCCGCAGTTGAGCGCCGGGACGACACCCGGCAGGCAGATCACCTCGGCTCTCCGCCCCCCCCCCCCC
>NZ_JAALEB010000306.1:0-4330 GCF_014145165.1 Dietzia sp. Cai40
CCCCGCCACTCCGCGCAACTACCGCACGTCGCTCGACCCGCGTGCTGACTGTCCTGGCCTCCGCCCGATCGCCCCGCGTTGGGGGCGAGCGCCCCGGATCGAGCGGGATCGTCCACTCGGCGGGATCCGCCCGGTGGTTGGGGGCTCGGTGCGCGGTGCGCGGGAGCGGCGGCCGTCGTCATCGCTTCCGCGCCGACACGTGAGCGATGTCGACGGACACCGGCCGCCACGAGATCCCGGGGATCGAACGCAGGGGAGCGAACGGGTCAGCAGCGCGCTGCCACGCGACGGACAGACTGTTCGCGATGAGGTCGGCGTCGGCGGGGTGGGCTCGCGTGGCGACGCGACGCAGGAGCTGGACGTCGGTGAGCTTGACCGTGACCGTCCACGTGATCGTCCCCCGGTCGTAGATCTCGGTGGTCACAGCGCTCTCCACATCGAGAACCCGGAACGCGCCCTCTTCGAGGAGTTCCTCCACACCGCCCGTAGGCCAGATCAGCCAGTTCAGTTGAGGCAGCGGCGGCAGGGTGGGATCGGGCCCCGCCTCCTCACTCGCCGGGTCCTCGATCACCGCACCGGAGAACGCATCGACCACCACCGTGTCCTCACGGTACTGGGCCAGTGCCGCCGTCACCGCCGCCGCATCGACGATGGCGACCTCCGCGGACACAGTGCAGGACCATGTCTCGCGGTTCCTGCCGGGACGGGGCCGCGCAGGCGAGGGTTGCGGGGTGGGCTCAGGCGCGGGCTCGGGTAGGTCGAACAGGCCGGGCTCGACAGTGTCCATGGCAGGTGAGACTACTTCTCCAAACGGGGGCGTCCCAGCGCGCCGCTCGCATCTCGTATCGTCGGTGAGGTGACGCCCTCGACAGATCGCCCCTACGGACCAGGCGACCTCACCGCAGACGAGTTGAAACACGCGGTACTCGACGCATTGGCGAGCGCGGGAGTCCCGCAGACCGAGTTGATGGCCTCGCTGGCGGCCGGGGCTGACTATCAGTCCCCGTGGGAACGCCCGGCCGTCAACCGGCGGCACCCGAGGCGCGAGACACCGGTGATCTACCGTGTCAAGGTCGAGCTGCAGGACTCGTCCCCGCCCATCTGGCGACGCCTGGACCTGCGCAGCGACCTCATGTTGCCGCGCCTTCACCTGATCCTGCAGGAAGCCATGGGCTGGACGAACAGTCACCTGCACGAGTTCGTCCACGCATCCTCGCGCCGGGACCGCGACGCCGAGCACTTCGCCTCCATGGACTACCCCGACGCCGGGGAGATGGGCGAACTCGACGAGGCTGACGTACGGCTCGACGAGCTGGCGCACAGCGTGGGCGATAGGTTCCTGTACCTGTACGACTTCGGTGACAGTTGGTGGCATCGCGTCACCGTGGAGAAGGTCCTGGAGCCCGACGACGACGACGAGATCCCGGATGCGACGGTGGTGGCAGGTCGCCGGGCATGCCCTCCGGAGGACTGCGGGGGGATCTGGTCATATAACGAGTGGATCGCCGGCGGCGACGAGTTCGACTCGGATGGCTGGGGCCCGGAGGTACTCGAGTTCTGGGCCGGCTGGGACGCGGAAGAATTCGACCTCGAGGACGTTCAGCGGCGAGTGGTCGGAATCGCCGACACGCCAGCCACTCTCAGGGAAGTCCAGCGGGACGAGGCCGCGAAGCTGCAGATCCTGCTCGAACGGGTCGGCGACGGGGTCAAGCTCACCGCGGCCGGGTACCTGCCGCCGACGATGGTCGAGCAACTCATGGCCGACACCGGCTGGGACCGCAAGTGGATCGGGAAGAACAATCGCGAAGACCTGACGTTCCCGATCTGGCAGCTGAGGGACTGGGCCCGCGCGCTGGGGCTGGTGCGTAAGTACAAGGGCGAGCTCCGGCCGACCCGCCGCGGTACCGCGTTGAAGAACGACCACCAGGCCCTCACCGAGCTGATCGCCCGCAGCTTGCCGCACGATCGGCTCTACGGCACCCCGCTCGACTGGTTCTGACCCGGCCGGTTCCGCGCGGCCGGGTTAATGCGGGCCGGGGGCGGGTGGCGGACCTCGTCGTCGTCGCCCCAGTTCGGTTCACTCAACCGAACCAGGCCAGAACCCGTCGACACTGGGCCTCGACCTCGGCCATAAGCGTGTCTGCCAACCGGTGTTCGTCGTCAGTGCGCGGGGGGTGCAGCTCGATGGCGGATCGGAGTGCCCCGGGCAGCTCATCGGAGTCGAGGTAGATCTGGGCGGTGAGCACGCTCGGATCGAGATCGTTGGCCTCCGCAAAGGTGATCCAGTGGCGGAGGGTGATCTCGTCGTAGGCGTACCGACTCCCGATCTTCATGGCGAGTCTGCGCTGACTCCGTTGTGGTGAGTACGGGTAGATCGACGCGATGTCATAGAGCGGTGCGAGCCGGGGTGGGGAATCATCGGCGTGAAGAATCGCGTAATTCTTGGCATGGGCGTCGGTGGCGCCGAGCAGAAAGTTGATCGCAAGCGCTCGAACGAAAAGCCAGACGTCTTCCTCGAGGCGGAGCGCCCGCAAGAAGGAGATGACATCGCCGGGGGATGGGCCTCCATCGGCCTGGTACTTGCGCGACGGATGAACTGCGAGAGCTTGGCAGAGGTCCTCCTGATGGACACGGGTCACGGTTCCATCAACGGCGACATGGCGGTCCCACCGTCGGCTGATCACAGCGGGAGTGCCAGCGAAATCGACATAGTTCGTGGCGGCCGTCGGCAAACCGATTGTTCGGACGGCTTGCAGACACAGGACTTCGTTGTACGCCTGGCAGGGGAGATCGGTAACACCGGGCTTGATGATGTGCGTAGTGGGGATCGCGCCGGTCGCCTGATACCACTGGTCTGCTCGTCGGTGGAGAGCGACCTTCTCCTGAGCTCCTGCGAGCGACCAATGCTCGCCGCGGGCCTGCCAGGATGCCTGTCTGCTCGAGATCAGCTCGCGGAGTCTCCTGCTGATGTCGGCGTCAGACATCGGTACGAGGACCCCTTCGTCGAGTTCATCCATCGCATCGGGGCGGAGGAACTGAACAGCGCCGGCGCAATCGCGACCGACAGCGGTGAGGAGGGAAAACGTGTTGCCTGCGACGGCCCCGTGATGGCGGGCGATCTGGACCCGCGCGGCCTGGTTGTCGGGCAACAGTCCGTCGAGGAAGGGCTCGACCCGATCGGGGCCCCAGGCCTGACGGCGTCTGGGCATGGAGAGCGAGAGATTCCGTTCGGGGCCGTCGAGGTCGTAGGAGAACGAGTGCTTGCCATGACGGCCCTCCGTCAACGTCCCCAGTCTCTGTCCAGACAGTAGGACCGCGAGTTCCTTGTCAGGCATCGGAAGACCGCTGAGTGATGTCATCTGCGACGTCGCGTGCACGGTGGGCCGCCCGGATGGCGCGTGCAGCGGCAAGCGCTACTTCGCCAGGGGGGGCCACTTTTGCGGAAGTCAGGACTTCATAATCGTCCGCCGGTGTGTCGACTGCTTCGGGTGCCTCCATCGCCTCGACTGCATCGACCGCCTCGGGCAGGTGCCGCGGGTGGCGGGCCGACTCGGCGGGGGGCGTGTCCGAGTCCGGTACGGGATACGCCAGCCGGATCGTGACGTCCAGAACGTCCATCATCGCGAGCACCTTGCTCAGTGACGCATTGGGAGCGCGCCCGCTCTCGAAGAGGCTCACCCAGGAGCGTGTGAGATGGGCTGCCGCTGCGAGGTCGGCCTGGCTCATACCGGCGGCGAGACGGGCGTCCCTGACCGACGTAGCGATGTCGGTCACAGTCCGGGCCCTAGCGGCGAACGTTGCCATGACGCTCCTGAGGTTCGTTGTATCGAACGCAGCCTAGGTGTTCGGTTTACCGAGCACAAGGTAGTGTGTGCGCTATTTCGAACTTTGCGGTCGTCAAGCACCCTGTCCGGGTATCGGGGAGAGCCTTGTCGTCGTCGCTTTCAGGCGCGCAACCACAGGCCGAACTGTGTGCGTTACGACAGCGTGCGGCCGGTGAGTCACTTAGACGATGACGTCGTTCGTCGCCTCGCGGATGGGGCTCTCGCCGGTGGAGCCGTCGCCCCGCCGCGGAAGATTCACCCAGATGCGCAGCGGCGGCCCGCCGAGTTCGAGATGGCCCGGCCGGTTCCGCGCCACCCGGCGGCCGCGGGTCGGTCCGGGCAAAGGGTGAGCCTCGTCATCGTCGCCCCTTCCCAACGCGGGCCGGGGAGCGGCTCAGGAGCTACAGCGGCCCGCCGAGGCGCCAGTTGCCGGTGAACTTAATGCGGTCGGCGCCGGCGGGCAGACCGCGGGCAGGACGGTCTGGGTAGCGCCGCCTGGCCGGACC
>NZ_JAALEB010000307.1:0-6997 GCF_014145165.1 Dietzia sp. Cai40
GGCGGGGGTGCCGGCGCCTCGCCCGGCGTGACGGGTCCCATCCACGCCCCGAGCTCCTCGCGCGTCCCGGCGAAGACGTTGAGGTCCACGGGGCCGGCGAAGCCCGGCACCTCGCCGGTCTCCGAGTTCTGCCAGAACAGCCACTCGCTCCAGCCACCGATCACGGGGAGCGTGGGCTCCGGCACCCCGTATTCGGCCAGCCACAGCGGGTACTCGGAGAACCGGGTGGTGTTGGCCATCCGGTCGATCCAGAAGAAGCGGTACGTGTAGATGATCGGGGTCCGCCCGGTGAGGTGCTGGAGTTCGGTGAGGAAGACGTGCGTCCACTCGATCAGCTCCTCCGGGTTCTTGCCCTCGTCGGTCTCGATGTCGAGCACCGGCGGCAGCTGGGCGCCTCCCACGGACTGCAGGCGGGTGGCGAAGGCGCGGGCCTGGACCGCGGGATCCATCGCGGGGCGGGCCTTGTGGTAGCTGCCCACGGCCATGCCGGATGCCCGGGCCTGCTCGACGTCGGCCTCGTAGTAGCGGTTCGCGGGGCCGGTGCCCTCGGTGGCCTTGATAAAGGCGAAGGACTGGCCGGACGCGGCGGCCGCGTGCCAGTCGACCGGCGCGCCGTGCGGGTGTTGCCAACTCGAGGAGTCGACGCCGCGGGCCAGGCCGTCGAAGACGGGGGAGAGGGGGATGACGGCGTCGGCCCGGGGGGATATGACGACGACGAGGAGTCCGAGAGCCAGGGCCGCCGCGGAGGCGAGGGCCACGAGAAGGCGGGGGAGAGGGGCACGGCGGGCTGGCTGACCGGCTGGTGTCATGGGGTGAGTATCAATTAGTAACACCTGTCACACAAGCAACTCGCGCAACTTCGCTGGGATTTCTTCGCCCAGCACCGGCGCGACGGGGGTGGCGTGGGTCACGGATCCGTCACAACCGGTAACACGCTGTCCCACTGGTGCGATCAGGTGTTTTCCCACCTCTATTGTTGGAGTCGCCCCACCGTTCCAGTCGGGAGTCCCCTCGTGTCCGATGCAGTAGATTGTTCTACCCCTCGCTACCGTCACGACCTCGTCGCCGAAGTCGACGGTCCGGCCGATGACGCGGTTCTCGAGGTGTCCGTGGTCGAGAAGGCGGTGCTCGACGAGAACGGTGCCGGGCGCGGGGTGCCCGAGCTCGTCCTGCGGACGGGTGTCGACGGCATCGCGCTCACGGATCGCGACCAGGTTCTCCGTCTCCAGGCAGTGATCAACCGGGCCGTCAACCAGTGGCGCGACGCCGCCTCGCACCTGCCCTGAGCGCTCGCTCGATCCCGCCTACTCGACCCTGATCCCCGCTTCGCCGATCAGTGCCAGTCCGACCCCGACGACCTGCTCCGGCGAGATGATCGCCCCCCGGAGCGCGGACGCCCCCCGCACGTCCTCCAACTCGGCACCCCTCAGGTCCGCCGCGGTGAACGTGGCCCGGTCGAGGCTCGCGCCCCGCAGGTCGGCGCCGTCCGTCGACAGGTCCGCCACCCGCGCCTCCAGCAGGTCCGCCTGCCTGCAGCGGGTGGCGGACAGGCGCACCCTCTGGAGCCGGGCCATCCGCAGGTTGATCATGTCGGCGTGGCAGTCCTCGAAGGACACGTCGGTCAGTCTGGCGTCGGACAGGACCAGGCCGGTGAGCCGGCACCCGGTGAATCTGACCCGGGTGAACGTGGCCCCGTCGGCGACCATCCCGGACAGGTCGCAGCCGCTGACCACGACGTCGGTGAGGCGGAGCGAGTCGGCCCTGGCGCTGCTCAGTCTGATGCCCTCCAGTGTCGACTCTCGGATCTCCGCGCCGCCGATCAGCGCCGCGCCCTCGTCGGGGGAGGGGGCGTCCTCGGCGGTGGCACACACGCCGTCCCACAGCCCGTCCGGTTCGAGTTCGGACCGCGGCGACTGGAGTTGCTCCCGCCGCGGCAGTGACGGGGCGGCGGGCGGTCGGGGTGAGCCGGATCGGCGTCTGAGCGGTGGGGGCACGGCCGTCAGCCTAGGTGCCGGGTACGTCAGTCGAGATCGCAGAGGCGGGCGAACTGCACCCACTGGGCGTCGACGGCCGAGGGGTCGGGGGCGGGTTGGACGACCAGGCCCGAGATCCGGCTCGCCACGGCGGACAGGGCGTTGTCCTCGACTCCGTCGGCCAGGCGCCGCACCTCCTCGGAGCCGACTCCCGGGTCGACCTGACCGGTGACCAGCCTGTGGACCGGCCCGGCCAGGACCTCACACCCCGGTGTGGCGTCCGGGCCGGGGGAGGGGGCGGGAGTCCCGGCGGCGACGCTCGGTGTCGTGGTGGGGGCAGTGCCCGGTCCGGTGGTGGTCGTGGGTGATTCACCCGGCGTCACCTGCCCGCAGGCGCCGACGGCCAGGGCGAGGCCGAGACCCGCGACGATCGCACGGCCGGGCTGAAGTGCCGCTGCTCTCCGGTGCGCCATGCTCCGCAGGATAACCGGGCTGGGACTTTCGCGGGTTCAGGCGTACTCTCGGGGCATGGGTAGACAGATCTGTCTATGCAGAGTGGCGGTACGGACGGTACCGAGAGGTCGAGGAGGTCGGTCATGAGCCTGCGAGAGGTGTTCGCGTTCCCTGAGGTCGTCAACGACTATGCCGCCCGGTGCACTGCCGGGCTCGTCGTGACGCTCGCGGTGGTGACGATGCTCGCGCCGCCGCCGGCGCAGACCTGGCTCGCCGCGGCACTGGTCGTCGGCTTCGCCCTCCGGGTGGCCGGAGGGCCGCGGTACTCACCGTTCGGCAGGCTCTCGGTGCACGTACTGGCCCCCAGGGTCAGCTCCGAGCCCAAGCTGGTCGCGGGTGCACCTAAGCGGTTCGCCCAGACGATCGGCCTGGTCATGTCCTCGGTCGCGCTCGGGTTGTTCCTGGGCGGGTTGACGGGGGCGGGGGTCGTGGTCCTGGGCGTGCTGGTGGCCGCCGCCCTCGCCGAGGCGGCCCTGGGGTTCTGCCTGGGGTGCTGGATGTACGGCCAACTGCAGCGGGTCGGTGTCGTGTCGGAGGACGCCTGCGTCGACTGCGCCGACATCTGGGCCCGGCCCGGGATGACCGCGCGCAACTGAGACCTGCTCGCAACCGGGACACCGTCACTCCGCGTTACTGTGGAGGACATGACTTCCCCGTCCGAGAACCACGAGTCGTACGGCGACGACCCCCGGGGCCACGGCTCGGCGTACGGCACCCCGTCGGACTCCGGCGACCGGTTCTCTCCCTACGGGACGCAGTCCTACGAGAGCCCCTCGTTCGGGCACCAGCAGTTCGACCAGCAGCAGTTCGAGCAGCAGCCGTTCGAGCAGCAGCCCTACGGCGCCCATTTCTACGGGGCCCAGCCGTTCGGGACTCAGCCTTATGGGACGGAGCCCTACGGCACGCAGCCCTACGGCACGCAGCCCTACGGCGTGGAGCCTTACGGCGTGCAGCCCTACGGCTCACCGGGCTATGGCGCGATGCACCCGTACGCGCCGGCCTACGGGGCGTCGCGCAAGGAACCGGCGCTCTCGCTGGTGTTGTCCTTCTTCCTGCCCGGGCTGGGCACGCTGATCAACGGCCAGGCAGGCAAGGGGATCGGCATCATGGCCGGCTACTTCCTCGGCATCCTGCTGTCCGTGGTCCTGATCGGGATCCCGATCATGCTCGGGTTCTGGGTCTGGGGGATGGTCGACGCCTATTCGGGCGCCAAGGAGTACAACGCCCGGAACGGCTTCTACTGAGAGACCGGTCGCCGGACCTTCCGTAACCTGGTCGCATGACAGCGACCGAGATCACCACGACCGACGACTCGCGCCCCTCGGGCCTCGACCTCCAGTACGTCGACCGGGACGTCCGTCCCCAGGACGACCTCTACCAGCACGTCAACGGCACCTGGATCCGCGATCACGTGATCCCCGCGGACCGGCCCATCGACGGTGCCTTCCTCGCCCTGCGCGACCTGTCCGAGGAGCGGGTGCGGGACATCATCACCGACGCCCCCGTGGACTCGCGGATCGGGGCGTTCTACGCCTCCTTCATGGACACCGACGCGGTCGAGGCCGCGGGCGTCGCCGCGCTCGCCCCCGACCTGGCGGAGATCGACGGCGCGACCGACGCCGACTCGCTGGCCCTGGCCATGGCGCGGCTGGAGAAGGTGGGCGTCGGCGGTCTGATCGGCGCCTACGTCAACAACGACGCCAAGAACTCCACCGAGTACATCCTCTACCTGGTGCAGTACGGCATCGGACTGCCGGACGAGTCCTTCTACCGCGAGGATCAGTACGCGGAGCTGCGCGACCAGTACACGGATCACATCGCGCGGATGCTCGTGCTCGCGGGACTGTCGGGAGACGAGGACGCCCGCACCCGCGCCGAACGGATCGTCGCGCTGGAGACCCGCATCGCCTCCGCGCACTGGGATGTGGTGGCCCGCCGCGACGCCGACAAGACCTACAACCCCGTCACCTGGGACGAGCTCCCCGGCCTGGCGCCCGGATTCCCCTGGCACGACTGGGCCCGTGAGGTGGGCGGCTCGGAGGAGACCTTCGGCCGCGTCGTGGCCATGCAGCCCGACTTCCTCACCGCGGTCGCCGAACTGTGGTCGACCGAACCACTGGAGACGTGGAAGGAATGGCTGCGGTGGCGGGTCCTCGGCTCGCGCGCGCCCTACCTGACCAGCGACCTGGTCGAGGAGGACTTCCGCTTCTACGGCACCGCGATGTCCGGCACGGAGGAGATCAAGGCCCGGTGGAAGCGGGGCGTCGCCGCGGTCGAGGCGGCCCTCGGCGAGGAGGTGGGTAAGGAGTACGTGGCCCGCCACTTCCCACCCGGCCACAAGGCCCGGATGGTCGAGCTGGTGGAGAACCTCACCGCCGCCTACCGCTACTCCATCGCGCGGTTGCCGTGGATGACGCCGGAGACCCGCGAGCGGGCGCAGGAGAAGCTCGAGGCGTTCGTGCCCAAGATCGGCTACCCGGAGAAGTGGCGCGACTACTCGGCGCTCGAGGTGCGCCCGGACGACCTGCTGGGCAACGTGCGGCGGTCGGCCGAGTTCGAGCACCGCTACGAACTGGGCAAGCTCGGCGGCCCGGTCGATCGCGGCGAGTGGCACATGACCCCGCAGACGGTCAACGCCTACTACAACCCGGTGATGAACGAGATCGTGTTCCCGGCCGCCATCCTCCAGCCCCCGTTCTTCGACGCCGACGCCGACGACGCCGCCAACTACGGGGCGATCGGCGCGGTGATCGGTCACGAGATCGGCCACGGGTTCGACGACCAGGGGTCGAAGTACGACGGCGACGGCAACCTGGTGGACTGGTGGACCGACGACGACCGCTCGGCGTTCTCCACCCGCGTGGACGCGCTGATCGACCAGTACCAGGGCCTGACCCCGGACGGTCTCGACCCCGCGAAGGACCACGTCAACGGAGCCTTCACGGTGGGGGAGAACATCGGCGACCTCGGCGGGCTGACCATCGCGCTGCTGGCCTACCGGCTGGCGCAGGGGTCGACAGGGGAGGGCTCCGACGTGCAGCCGGCGGAGGGGACGGAGGTGGGCCCCGAGATCGACGGGATGACCGGCATCCAGCGGCTCATCACCTCCTGGGCCATCGTGTGGCGCACCAAGACCCGCGCGGAGGAGGCCGCCCGCCGGTTGGCCGTGGACCCGCACTCCCCGCCGGAGTTCCGCTGCAACCAGGTGGTGCGGAACCTCGACGACTTCCACGCCGCGTTCGGGGTGACCGAGGGCGACGGGCTGTGGCTCGCCCCCGAGGAGCGCGTGAGCATCTGGTGAAGGGGCCCCGCCGGCTCCGGCCCGGTCGTTAGGGTTCACCCATGACGAGCCGGGATGTACCGATCAGGGTCGTGGAATGGTCGACGGGCTATCTGGGCAGGATGGCGGTCGAGGCCGTCGACGCCCGGCCCGAGCTGGAGCTGGTGGGCGTCTTCGTCTCCGATCCCGCGAAGGTCGGCGTCGACGCGGGCCGGCTCGCCGGTCTGGACCGGGATCTGGGGGTGATCGCGACCGACGACCGGGCGGCACTGCTCGCTCTCGACCCGGACGCGATCGTGTACACCGCCGAGACCGAGACCCGCTTCATGCCGGCGATCGAGGACTTCCGCGGCTTCCTGCGCGCGGGTATCGACGTGGTGGCCTCCGGCCCCGTCCTGCTCCAGTACCCGCACGGGACCCTCCCGGAGGAGATGATCGCCCAACTCGTGGACGCCGCCCGCGAGGGTGGCGCCACGCTGCACGTCAACGGCATCGACCCGGGATTCGCCAACGACGTCCTGCCGCTGGTCATGACGAGCCTGTCCCGGCGCATCGACCTGATCCGGGTGGGCGAGATCGCCGACTACTCGGTGTACCACCAGGGCGAGACCATGCGGCGGCTGTTCGGCTTCGGTCGGTCCATGGACACCCTGCCGCCACTGCTCCGACCGGGGATGCTCGCCGCGGGCTGGGGGTCGGTGGTCCGTCAGCTCGCCGCCGCGTTGGAGGTGACGCTCGACGAACCGCTGGTCGAGCGCCACGAGCGGCTTCCCGCAGATCGGGACCTGTCGCTGCTGGCGTGCGAGGTCCCGGCCGGGACCCAGGCGGCGCTGCGGTTCGAGGTGGTGGGACAGGTCGACGGCGAGGACCGCATCGTCCTGGAGCACGTCACCCGCACCGCCGTCGACCAGGCACCGGACTGGCCCCGCCCCGACCACGGGGACGGGTGCTACCGCATCGACATCCTCGGTGAGCCGGCCATGCGCGTGGAGTTCACCCACCACGCCGAGCACGGCGACCACAACGAGTCCGGCATGCTCGTCACCGCGATGAGGCTGGTCAACGCCGTCGAGGCCGTGGTCGCGGCGGAGCCCGGTCTGGTATACGCAAAGGACCTGCCGATGATCACCGGGCGTGGCTTAATGAAGAGATGAACATAATCGGTGCCGCCCGCGCCGCCCGTGCCGCCCGCGCCGCATCGGCCTCGCTGGCCGCGGCAGCCCTCGTCACG
>NZ_JAALEB010000308.1:0-1811 GCF_014145165.1 Dietzia sp. Cai40
GCCGTTCGATGTTCCCGAGGGCCACACGGAGGACAGTCGGCTCGCCGAACTCACCTATGCGGGGGCCGCGCGGCGCTACGGGGCCCGGGATACGGCGCCGGAGGCCTATGCCCAGATCCACCGCGAGCTGGGGGTGATCGCCGAGCTGGGGTTCCCCGGCTACTTCCTCGTGGTCCACGACATCGTCGAGTTCTGTCGCAGGGAGGGCATCCTCTGCCAGGGCAGGGGGTCGGCCGCCAACTCGGCGGTCTGCTACGCCCTCGGCATCACCAACGTCGACCCGGTGGGCGCGCACCTGCTCTTCGAGCGATTCCTGTCCCCGGAGCGGGACGGTCCGCCCGACATCGACGTGGACATCGAGTCCGGTCGTCGGGAGGAGGCCATCCAGTACGTCTACTCCCGCTACGGGCGGGACCATGCCGCGCAGGTCGCCAATGTCATCACCTACCGGGGGCGGTCGGCCGTGCGGGACGTGGCCCGGGCACTCGGGTACTCCACCGGGCAGCAGGACGCGTGGTCCAAGAGCGTGGACCGGTGGTCGGGTCTGAAGAACCACGAGCGGGAGGCCACCGAGCACACCGTCCCGGCCGACGTGCTGGCGCTGGCCCGCAGACTCGTCGGACTGCCCCGGCACCTCGGCATCCATTCCGGCGGCATGGTGATCTGCGACCGGCCGGTGGCCGACGTGGTGCCCGTCGAATGGGCGCGCATGCCCGGGCGGACGGTCCTGCAGTGGGACAAGGACGACTGCGCGGCGGTCGGTCTGGTCAAGTTCGACATGCTGGGGCTGGGGATGCTCACGGCGCTACACCACGCCATCGACCTCGCGGCCGAGCACAAGGACCTCGAGGTGGACCTGGCCCGACTGGACCTCTCCGATCCCGAGGTCTACGAGATGCTGTGCCGGGGTGATTCCGTGGGGGTGTTCCAGGTGGAGTCGCGGGCGCAGATGGCCACGCTGCCCAGACTCCGGCCGCGGACGTTCTACGACCTCGTGGTGGAGGTGGCGCTCATCCGCCCCGGCCCCATCCAGGGCGGCTCCGTGCACCCCTACATCCGTAGACGAAACGGGCGGGAGGAGGTGGTGTTCGACCACCCCGCGCTCGAGGCGGCCCTGGGGCGGACGCTGGGGATCCCGCTGTTCCAGGAGCAGCTCATGCAGATCGCCACCGAGATCGCCGGGTTCACCGGGGCGGAGGCGGACCAGCTCCGCCGGGCGATGGGGGCCAAGCGCTCACCCGAGCGGATGGCGCGGCTGCGGGAGAGGTTCTTCGCGGGCATGCGTGACCTCCACGGCATCGGCACCAGCCCACCCGGGACACCGGTCACCGGGCCCGAGGTGGGGGAGCGGATCTGGGAGAAGATGTGCGCGTTCGCCAACTACGGCTTCCCCGAGAGCCACTCCCAGTCCTTCGCGGCGATCGTCTACTACTCGGCGTGGTTCAAGTGCCACCACCCGGCTGTCTTCTGTGCGGCGCTGCTGCGTAGCCAGCCGATGGGGTTCTACTCGCCGCAGTCCCTCGTGGCCGACGCCCGCAGGCACGGCGTCACCGTGCACCGCCCCTGCGTCAACCGTTCGATCGGCGGTGCCACGTGTGAGAACGGGGGTACCGAGGTGCGTCTCGGCCTGGAGTCCGTGCGGGCCATCGGCACCGATCTCGCCACGGCGATCGCCGACGAGCGCGACACCCACGGCCCGTACCTCTCGGCCGCCGACCTCGCCGGCCGCACCGGGCTGACCGTCCGACAGATGGAGGCGCTGGCCACCGCGGGGGCACTCGACGCGCTCGGCGTCGGGGGGCGGCGGGAGG
>NZ_JAALEB010000309.1:0-4030 GCF_014145165.1 Dietzia sp. Cai40
CTGACTGGCCTGACTGCGCGGGCCGGCCCGACTGGCCCGATTGGCCCGACTGCGCGGGTTGACCGGATCTGCCGGACTTCTGGCCCTGGCCGCCCTGGCTGCTCCGGTGGTGCTGGGGCTTGTCCTGTCCCTGCGCGGTCCGCTGGCCGTCGGAGCGCTGGCCGGAGCTGCGCTCGGAGCCCTGACCAGCGGAATCCGAGGTGGGCGTCACGGATCCGGCGGCCCGCCGTGCACGACGCCGCCGCGGCGGGTTAGCGCGCGGTTCGACGGGGCGTTCGGCTTCGGACACCCATCGATGCTACCGGCCGGTGTCGCGTGTTCCGTAAATCGTCGGCGTGCCGCCCGCGGATACGGTCAGGTCAGGTGTCGGCGGGTGGGCCACGGCTAGAGTCCGCGACATGAGCTCAGGATCCGCAGGCCACGCCCTGGTCCTCCGTCACCGGGCCAAGCCGGGGCGGCGGGACGAGCTGGTCGAGGTGTGGCGCCGGCACATGCCGGACGCGGTGCAGGCGAACGACGGGCACCGGGCGTACGTGTTCTGCGCGTCCCACGCCGACCCCGACGTCCTGCTGGTGTTCCAGCAGTACCGCGACGCCGCCGCGGCACAGGAGTTCCTCGGAAACCCCGCGTACCTGGCGTACCTGGAGGAGTCGGGTGACCTGTTGACCGGCCCCCCGGAGGTCGAGGCCGTGGAGCCGCTGTGGTCCAAGGTGGCCGGACCGACTCGGTAAGGTCTCCGCTGTGACAGCCCGCAACCCCCACCCAGACCCGCGCGCCTCATCGGACCGCCACGACGCGGCGGTGTTCTCCGGACTGCAGGACGGACCGGGGACCCCGCCCGATCCGGCGGAGTACGAGGCGCGGCGGGTGCGGCTCCTGGCGGGCGCCCAGACGACTCTCAACGACCACGCGGACGTGGTGGCCCCTCTCGCGGCCGCGTTCGGCGAGGCCGGCCACGAGCTCTACCTGGTCGGCGGAAGTGTGCGCGACGCCCTCCTCGGTCGACTCGGCACCGACCTGGACTTCACCACCGACGCGCGACCCGACACGGTCCGCGGCATCCTCGAGTCCTACGCGGACACCGTGTGGGACACCGGGATCGAGTTCGGCACCCTCTCGGCGGTCAAGCGCGACGCCTCCGGTATCGAGCAGCAGATCGAGATCACCACGTACCGCGCGGACTCCTACGACGGGGTGACCCGGAACCCCGAGGTGGTCTTCGGCGACACCCTCGAGGGCGACCTGGTCCGCCGCGACTTCACGGTCAACGCCATGGCGGTGCGCCTGCACCCCGACGGGCGTCACGAGTTCTGCGACCCGCTCGACGGGATGGACGCTCTGCTCGCCGGGGTGCTGGACACCCCTGCCGCCCCGGAGCAGTCGTTCTCCGATGATCCGCTGCGCATGCTGCGCGCCTGCCGGTTCGTCTCCCAGCTGGGCTTCTCCCTCGCGCCGCGGGTGTTCCGGGCGATGACGGAGATGACCGCCGAGATCGACAGGATCACCGTCGAACGGGTCCGCGCCGAGCTGGACAAGACCATCCTCGGCGACTACCCGATCGACGGGATCAACATGCTGTGTGAGGCCGGACTGGCCGACCGCGTGCTCCCCG
The DNA here is from genome assembly GCF_014145165.1 of Dietzia sp. Cai40. NCBI lineage: Bacteria > Bacillati > Actinomycetota > Actinomycetes > Mycobacteriales > Dietziaceae > Dietzia > Dietzia sp. Cai40. The sequence continues at coordinate 1,613 of NZ_JAALEB010000309.1, forward strand.
AGGTGCCGGGGATGAAGCTGGAGCGCGACGAGCACATGCAGCACAAGGACGTGTACTGGCATTCGCTCACCGTCCTCAAGCAGGCCATCGACCTGGAGCCCGAGGGGCCGGACCTGGTGCTGCGCTGGGCGGCGCTGCTGCACGACGTGGGCAAGCCCGCCACGCGTGCGGCCAAACCCGGCGGCGGTGTGACGTTCCACCACCACGAGGTGGTGGGCGCCAAGATGGTGCGCAAGCGGATGCGCGCCCTCAAGTACTCCAAACAGATGATCGAGGACGTCTCGGGACTGGTCTTCCTCCACCTGCGCTTCCACGGGTACGGCGAGGGGCAGTGGTCCGACTCGGCCGTCCGCCGGTACGTCTCCGACGCGGGCGATCTGCTCCCCCGCCTCCATCGGCTGGTCCGGGCGGACTGCACCACCAGGAACAAGCGACGCGCGGCCAGGCTCCAGGCCAGCTACGACTCCCTGGAGCACCGCATCGCCGAGATCGAGGAGAAGGAGGACCTGGCCCGGGTCCGGCCGGATCTCGACGGCAACGAGATCATGACGCTGCTCGACCTCAAGCCCGGGCCCGACGTCGGCCGCGCCTGGGCGTTCCTCAAGGAGCTTCGCCTGGATCGCGGCCCGCTGGACCGTGACGAGGCGGAGGCCGAACTCCTCCGCTGGTGGGCCGGGCGGAACGACCGCCCGGAGAACGGCGACCCGGCGTGATCGGCGGCGCGGTCGACCGCTATCTCGCCTCGACCGCGGGCAGGGCCGTGGCGGCCTTCCTGGCGCTGCTCGGCACGATCCTCCACACGGTCGGCATCCCGGGCCTCCAGCAGCTCCCCCCGTACCGCATCGACCTGGACGTGTACCGCGTCGGCGGGCAGGTCTTCCGCGACGGAGGCGAGCTCTACGGCGAGCTCCCCCGGCTGGCGGAGGGCGCCGACCTGCCCTTCACCTACCCCCCGCTGGCAGCCCAGATCTTCTCCCTGTTCACCCTCGTCCCGCTGGCGGCGGCGTCGGTCATCATCACGCTGGCCACCATCGCGGTGCTCGCCTACGTGGTGCAGCTCGTCCTCACGCGCACCTGTGACCGCCCCCACCGTGAACTGTGGTGGATCACGGTCGCCGTGATGGCCGTGGCGCTGTGGTTCGGCCCGGTGCGGGAGACGATCGGGTTCGGTCAGGTCAACGTGTTCCTCATGGCGTTGGTGTTGGTCGACGTCATCCGCGGCCGGGGCCGCTGGTGGGGTGGGAGCCTCACCGGTCTTGCGATGGCGATCAAGCTCACCCCCGCGGTGTTCCTGCTGTACTTCGCGCTGCGTCGCGACTGGCGGGGCCTGGGGACGGCGGTCCTCGCCGCCCTGGCCTTCACCGGCATCGGACACCTGTTGACCCCGGACGATTCGGCCCGCTACTGGTCGTTCGCCATCCGGGATCCCGCCCGTATCGGCGGGTTGTCCTTCACGTCCAATCAGTCGGTCAACGGGCTCGTGCACCGCCTGGGTCTGGAGGACACGGCGGCGACGGTGGCGTGGTTCGTGGTGTCCGCCCTGGTGGGACTCGGTATCGCCTGGGTGGCGTGGCGGTTGCTGCGTCGCGGCCACGAGGTCGCCGCCGCGGTCGCGGTGGGGTTCGTCGCCCTGTTCTGCTCGCCGGTGTCCTGGGGACACCACTGGGTGTGGTCCGTGCCGGCCGTCGTGCTCACGGTGGTGTGGGCGGCACGCGCCGCCGGGAGGGACGACGACGACGAGCGCGGCTGGCTCGTCCTGGCCGGGTCCGGCATCGTGGTCTTCCTGACCACACCGCAGTGGTGGTTCCCCCACGACGAGGGGCGTGAGCTCGCGTGGGGGCCGATCCAGCACCTGGTGGGTGACGCCTACCTCGTCTGGGCGGTGGCCTTCCTCGTCGTCGTCGGCATCCGGGCCGCTCGGCTCGGCGACCCCGACCGGTACGGCGATCCGGACACGCCGGCGCTCCTCGTGCGCGGCGGCACCCGCTGACCGAGTCCGTCAAGGTCAGGGGCGGTTCTGTGGAGAGCGGATCGGTTGTCCACAGATTGCCGCTCGGCACTGGTCCGGCCCGGCCGTCCGCGACACCATTCCGGGCATGGACTACTTCTTCGGAGACGGCGTCGGTGAGCCGACGCAATGGCAGGGTGCGCCTGAACTCACCCTCGGGACCGGTGCCGCGGACGCGCTGTGGCTGGATTTCGACGGCGACGGGTACGCCGACGACGCACTGTGGGACTCGGACCTCGACGGGGTCGCCGACCGCGTGGTGACCGATGTGGGTACTGATGCCCAGGCGGTCTACTCGGACGCGGGCGGCCGCGGGGTGTGGAACGTCTTCGCGGGTGGGGCCGGTGCCCTGGCGGCGGGGTCCGTGGGGGCGGGCTCGCTCGGCGCGGGCTCCGCCGGTGGTGGCTCGG
>NZ_JAALEB010000030.1:0-8362 GCF_014145165.1 Dietzia sp. Cai40
GAGCGGTTCGCCAGCATCGGTGCCGCCCGGGCATGGATGAACCGATTCATCCACTGGTACAACCACCAGCACCGGCACAGCGGGATCGGACTGCACACCCCGGCCAGCGTCCACGACGGCACCGCCGAGACCATCCGCGACAGGCGCCAGCTCGTGCTCGACGCCGCCTACGCCAAACACCCCGAACGGTTCACCCGACGACCGCGCCCACCCCGACTGCCGGAAAAGGCGACCATCAACGACCCCGACGCCCGATCACCCGAAACTAGCCAAGCCCAACCGAGCACCTCACGTCTCATTTGATTTGACACGCTCCGGGCCGCCGGCTCGTGGAGGAGAGCGGTGGTGATTGTCTGGCGGACGCCCGGGGCTGCCTCGCCCAGCGCATTTCTTGAGCTATCACTCGGCGGGCGGCGCAGGAACGAAGGATCCTTTCGATGGACCGCTGAGGTAGGTACATGCCTGCATGAACGAATGTATAGTCACGTAACCGCATGCCCGTCCAACCGGAAACCGCGCAGATTGCTGCGACGCCGATTCAGGAGATGTCATGTCAGTCGAGGTCCCTACCCGTCATCCAGAGCCGCGACGAGTCCTACTGGACTATCCCCACCGTCAGGCAGGGCATTGTGGTTCCGGAGCGCTGAGAGACCTCCTGGAGTGGGCCGGTCTGGGCTGGGACGAGGTGCCGAGCGAAGGTCTGGTCTTCGGAATGGGCGGTGGTCTCGGCTTCACCTACCTGCGGGCACCGGGTCTCGCCCCTCCCATCTACTTCGTCGGGCGTAGCAGCGACCTCGAGGTCGACCTTCTCGCCAGGCTGGGTGCAGAGGTCGACGTTCGGGGAACCGACGATCCCGAGACCGGCTGGGGCTGGGTCCGCCGCGAACTCCAGCAAGGCCGTCCCGTGCTGATGTGGGCCGACATTTCTGAGCTGCCCTACCTCAATGTCCGCCTTCAGATGAGTCGGCACGACATCGTCGTGATCGGTTACGAAGACGACACCGAGACGGCTTTCGTGGTGGACAACGACCGAGCCGAGATGCAGAAAGTCCCCTACGAGGCTCTTGCGCGGGCGCGCGCGTCCCGATCGTTCCCCGTGCCCACGAGGCACACCACGTACTTCGTGAACTGGCCCCAGATCCTGCCCGATCTCCGCCAGACTGCGGCTTCGGCCCTCGTGGCCTCGGTCGAAAACATGCAGGCGGCGACAACCGCGATTATTCCGGACGCGTCGGTGCTACCGCCGGATGCCGTTGCCGCTGCCGGGATCAGTGGAGTCACGGTCTTCGCCGAGGATGTCGACCGGTGGCCGGGGCTCATGCCCGAACCGGAACTGGACATCGCGCTGCGTTCTCTCCACGCCTTTGTAGAGAAGGCAGGCACGGGCGGCGGCCTGTTCCGCCGGTTGCAGGCACAGTTCTGTGGCGACGTGGCCCGGCTAACGGAGTCCGCGGAGATGGCGAAGGCCGGAACTGCGCTCTTGCGCTGCGCGGACACGTGGTCGGCTCTGGCTGCGGCCGGCCGTAGCGACGGATCGACGCTCGATCGCTGGCGACGGGTCAATGAACTCGCCGCGACGCTTCCCCGCGACGAAGGCCATGCCATCTCTCACATGCGCAAAGCGGCGGGGGAACTGGGGATGGGTGACCCATTGTAGGCAAGTCGGCGAACGCAGCAAGCGAGCACCACTGCCGGGTTGCAGCAGCAGATCTGCGGCCACCGCGGACGTAAAGGCGACCCGCTCTACGGGATCCGCACCATCATCCGCTGCGACCCGGCACGGCTGACCGAGCGGCAGTGGCGACGGTTCAATGACGCATTGGCCGCCGACCCCCGGCACGAGGAACTGTTCCTCGCCTGGCAGATCGCCCACGAACTCCGACAGGCCTACCACCATAAAGACCTGCCAGCCGGGCGCAGCGCTGCGGAGAAGATACTCGCGACCTTGCCGTCCTGCCCGATCCCAGAGATCGCCCGCCTCGGCCGCACTCTTCGCAAGTGGAAGGACTCCTTCCTCGCCTACTGGACCACTGACCGATCCAACAATGGTGGAACCGAAGCGATCAACGGCCTCATCGAACTCCACCGGCGCCTGGCCCGCGGCTACCGCAACCGCGACAACTACCGCCTGCGGATGCTCCTCATCGCCGGCGGGCTACGGACCTGACCCCACACTCAGATGCGAAGAGCCCCTTATCCGGCCCTTCCGGAATCAGAGTGCATTGATCCGGTCGTGAAGCTGACCGGAGTGGATCAGTGACCGCAAGATGTAGTGGTTGAGGTTCCGGAAGCCCAGGGCGATTCCGCGGAGGTGTTCGAGGCGCCCGTTGATGGCCTCGACGGGACCGTTGGAGGCACCCACGTCGAAGTACGCGAGGATCTCGCGGTGCCGCTTCCACAGCGACCGGCCGAGCTGGGCGAGCTCGGGTAGTTCCTTCGGAACGCCGGCCCGGATCGATTTGAGGAGCTTGTACATCGCGATCTTGCCCTCCCGCTTGCCCGAGGCCTCGTAGGCGGCGATGAGCCGCTGGTAGACGCCGTAGGTGACCTCCACCGCCGCGTGCGCATCGTTGGCCGTGAACGCTTTGAACAGGCGGGCCTTCTGCTTGTCGGTGAGCAGCTCGGCCCGGGTGTTCAACGTCCGGCGGATGCCGTACAGCGGATCGCCCGTGCGGCCCCGGTGCCCGGTGGTGGCCTGCTGGATGCGCTGGCGGCACACGGTGAGCTTGTCCGCGGCCAGGTGCACGACGTGGAAAGGATCCATCACCGTCCGCGCTTCGGGGACGGCTTTGGCTGCGGCGGTGTGATAGCCGGCGAACCCGTCCATTGTCACCACCTTGACCCGGTCACGGAACGCCTGGTCGCGCGCGTCGAGCCACTCGGTCAGGACCCTCGCCGAACGCCCCGGGACCATGTCCAGCAGGCGAGACGGGTCGGTGCCGTCCACCACCGGGGTCAGGTCGACCAGCACCGTCACAAACGAGCTGCTGCCGTCACCGCGCACGTGCTTCCACTTGTGCTCATCGACCCCTAGAACGCGCACCCCGTCGAAGTGTCCGGGCTGGTCGTAGACCATCGTGCGGATCTCGGAGACCGCCAGGTCGTTGACCAAATCCCAGCCAAGCCCGAGGGCCTTGGCCACCGCGGACACGCTGGTGCGGTCGACCGCCAGGCGCTGCAGAATCCAGCGGGTGCAACGGCGGGTGGTCTTGGCCCGCGGCTCGGCCAACGCCGGCATGCGTTGCTGGAAGATCCGCGTGACGCACTCGGTGTTGCCGCAGGTGAAGCGCGGTACCCGCACGTGCAGTCTGGTGGGATGGCCGACGATCGGCAGATCGGTCACCCGCCGCTCGATGTGGTCTCGTAGCCGGCCCACCACCCCGCACTCGGCGCAGATCGGATCCAGTGTGACCGGGGAGCAGAACAGGTGCGTGAGCTCGTCGGCCACGGCGGCGTCGGTGATGGTCACCCCCAACTCGACGGTGCGGCAGATGGTGTCGGCAAGCAGGCTGGCGGTAGCGTTCAAAGCGGGTCCTGGGGATGCGAAGTGCTGGTGTAGGAACTTGCATCTTCACACGCCCCAGGACCCCTACATCTTGTGCCTCACCGCATCACCGGCGAACCCCAGTTACGCACTCCGGATCCGGAAGGGCCCCTTATCCATGGGTGTGGGCTCGCGTGCACACCACGCGCGAGACCGCCGTTGGGGTGCTGCAGCAGGTACAGATCGCTGTGGTGGAAGTCCGAACGGATCGCGCCGGCCGATCGCGCCGACTCCACGAGTCTTTCAGCCGCGTGGAACGCCCGCCCGATCTCCGCCCGGAACAGCTCGGTTCCAGCATCCGGCGAGAGGATGACGTCGCTGAACCCGAGATTGAACCGCTGTGAGTGCGCCAATTGTGGCTGGTTGATCGACTACGAGGAGTCTGGGTCGGTGTCGAGTGAGTGTGCCGGTCGAGTGTGGTGTGCAATGGTATTCACCCCCTGCGGCAACATGACTGAGAATGCTCCACTCGATAATCATGGCGAGGAACTTCTATGGATCCTGTAGTCACAACCCTTGAGCTCCGCGGTGACGGTGTCACACTTGCCGCCGACCGGTGGGATCCACCGTCAACTGCGGGCGATTCAGACGTCAGCAGTAAAGGTGTGGTGCTGTTGCTGCACGGCGGCGGGCAGACCCGGCATTCCTGGCGAAACACCGGACGCAGGCTCGCGGCGGACGGCTGGTCCGCCCTCGCCCTGGATGCACGGGGGCATGGGCAGAGCCAATGGGCACCGGACGGGGACTATGGCATCGACGCTCTGGTCGCCGACCTGACCTCGGTCATCGGCGAGTTGGGGCAGACGCCGGTACTGGTCGGGGCCTCGATGGGCGGTATGACGTCGTTGATCGGACAAGGAGAGAATCCCGAGCTCGCTCGTGGTCTGGTGTTGGTCGATATCGCCCCGAAGGTCGAACCGGGCGGCACCGCGGAGATTATGGCGTTCATGCAAAGTGGCCTGGATGGTTTTGACAGCCTCGACGACGCTGCCGCAGCGATCGCAGCGTATACCCCGAACCGGGTCCGCACCCCCAACCCGCAGGGGCTGCGCAAGAACCTCCGTCTGCGCGATGGCCGCTGGTATTGGCATTGGGATCCGGCGTTTCTGCGCCAGGGCGACGAACCCACCCGCCAGACCGACTCGATCGTGCGATACGAACGCGCCCGGGACGCCGCAGCCGCGATTACCGTTCCCACGATGCTCGTTCGTGGAACACAATCAAACGTGGTCAGCGAAGAGGGCGCCAAAGAGTTGCTTGAGCTCATACCGACCGCCAGATTGATCGACGTCACCGGGTCCGGTCATATGGTCGCCGGCGACGACAACGATGTGTTCAGCGGCGGATTGAAGGGTTTTCTCGACAACGACGTTCTCGCATCGCGCCACTGACGCCGTCGAGGACTCGAACGTCACCGGCGGCGGGAGCTCACCTGGGTTGCGTATCGGTGCCGGTTGCATTGATGGCCGGATTCGCCCGCCCCCGCGGGCCGCTTCGCTGACAGCGGAGCTCGAGGACCGCTTCCCCGGATGTGGCCGCCCTGCGATCCCGGCTTCGATGTTGGCCACGAGCATGGACCGATAACCAGACGTTATGACAAGTAGACGATGCCGAGTTGTGAATCTCGCGAACTCGACCGCTCCCCGAACTGCTCGCACGTTCGTCCGGTCTCGCACTGGCAACTCGGCACCTCAGAACTCGGCACTTCATCAGCAGGCGCGGTGGGCGCGACTGGTGGAGCTGCTCGGTCTGAGGCTGTGCGCGATTCCGTTGCCCCCTGTGTGGGCGTGGTCGGAGACATTCCGAAAGCCGACCTTCTTGCCCCACACGGGCATATCGCCGTCTGGCGGGTTCGCCTGCGACAGATAGGCAACGGCGCGCCACAGGATCTCGTTTTCTTGCCCCTAAGAGTGGAGTCCACTGTGGCCGTCACGCGGCAACTATTCTCGACTGCGGCTGCTCGCGGCATCGTCCGGCCTCGAAGCCAGCGACTTACCATGACCAAGGTCATTGCGGCGTTCCTTGCGGTGCCAATGTCTCGGTGACGCGAACACTCAGTTCCGGCTTGTCGTCGCCTTCGGTGTGAGTGAACGTCCCAAGATGGGACCACATCGAGTCCACGAGCGGCTGGAGGAACAAACGGCCCAGCTGAGTGACGATGACGTCGACCACCTGAACAGCATCGGCGCGGACCCTAGACGCCGCACCAGACTGCCGCATAGCTATCACTTCCCGGTGTGTCAGCTCGGTGAGCCGTTCGAGTAACTCACCTCGCTGACCGCCGGGATCTAGCAACGCGCGGCGCAGGTAGTTCACCACCTCGGGACGCCTGAACAGCATGTCGGCAACCGCCTCGTTGCGGATCCGGGCGATGTCGGCGCCTGGGACGTCCACGGGCGCCGAGGCAAGTGCGGTAGCGAAATGCTCTACGACCAGTCGCTCGACCGCCCCGCGCAGGCCGTCCTTCGTGCCGTAGTGATGGACCACGAGACCCACCGTCACCCCGGCCGCGGTCGCCACGGTTCGCAACGAAGTGCCGTCCTCGCCGTTGGCGGCGTAGAGATCCAGTGCGGCGTTGCGGATGCGCGCCTTGGCAGTGAGATCCTGGCCCGCGGCGCCTGGTGCGGAACGATTCACGCGGTTCCCCTTCAGTTGCGGTCGAGCCTACGGACCCCAAACTAGACTATACGTCGGTACCGCATACTGTATGTTCGTACAGTACATGGTGTCCCGGCTCAGTCGGCCTTGTCGACCTGACTATCGTGCCGTCGGCAGCCAGTTGCTCAGGCCACCCGCATCGGGCCTCAGGGCCCCTTGGACGTCCCGGTCGAGGTTGGGTCACGGGTCGGACGTGCGGGTGTCGGCGATATCTCCGTCGCCATGAGCAGAGGTGTCACACCCAGCACAACTTCATCGACAGGAAGGTCTGGACATGGACACATTTCGCGACAAGGCCGGCGGGCCGATAGGTACCGATATCGACACCTGGGTGCGCTCGTTTACGCGCATGGAATCCGGTTCCTCCGAGCTTCCTCCCCACCACCCCAACTGCCTTGGCTGTGGACCAGAGAACCCGAATGGTCACTTCCTCTCGGTACGGCGTGACGGAGACGGCGTCGTCGCACACCACCAGTTCGACCAGCGCCACGTCGGGGCACCCGGCATTGCACACGGCGGCGCGGTAGCGACCGTGATTGACGACCTCTTCGGCTTCTTGCTCTATTCGGTCGGCGAGCTCGCCGTGACGCGCCGTCTCGAGCTCGAGTATCTTGCGCCAGCACTACTCGACACCCCGTACATCCTGCGCGCTGCAGTTCGGTCTCGCGATGGCCGGAAATTGGACCTCACGTCCACGATGGAGGATGCAGAGGGCCGCACTGTTATTACTGCCACTGCCCTGTTCATCGTGGTCGAGGTTGAACACTTTTTGCAGTCACAGAGAAACTCGAGGGCTTAGGCCAAACTCACCGCCGCGAGCACCAGGCCCGAATACGTCGAGGATGTCGGCGGAGCCTGAAGATATTGAACGCCACGCCCAAAGAACGGGCGAAGCGGAAGGCACCGTGCATCGCCAGTTGCCCTGTACGAGTCAACCAAGAGGCAGCGCTACCTACGACGGAACCCCGTCGGCGGGTGGCCGGTCCAGTGCTTGAAAGCGTGTGAAAAGCTGGCGAGGTCGCTGTAACCGAGGTCCGTGGCGATCTCGCTCGCGGACACAGATCCGTCCAGTAAACGAAGAATCGCGTACTCACGAATGACCGACTGGCGCAGTCCGCGATAGGTCATCCCTTCCTCAGAGAGGCGCCGCTTAAGTGTGCTCGTAGAGATGGAGAGTTCGTCTGCAATCCACTGACTTCCACAATCTGCGGGACGCTTCTCTATCAGACGTCTCACCTTGTCCGAATACGAGGCGATTTTACTCCGCTCGTCGAGCCTTCGCTGCAAGTCACCGCTAGCGAGTCGATACGCCACGGGGTCAGAGAACCGGCAGACGTGATTGACCGCGTCAACGGGAAAATGCAGAATGGACAGTGAAGCGTCAAATACCAGGCGACCAGCTAACCAATCCTGATCCACGGGCAGACCTTCCGGAGCGGGCCAACCCAGTGAGAGTGTGATGTCTGGTGCATCGCCAACGAGTATATTCAGCAGCCTCAGCAGGACCGCACCACAGTAGGTGACCACTAGGGAGTCTAGGACTCGATCGCCCGTCTGCCCATTGAGCGCGACAGACACTCCGTGTCCACCTGCGTAGAACTGCGCACTCAGGGCTGGGGTTATTAGCGGCAGGTAGGCAAGCAATTCCAATATCTCGCCTGCGGAACCTGCGCTTACTAGTGGGACGCTTAATGGTCCGAAGGACGTCAGATGAGCATGCTGGGCGAACGCCAAACCGAGGGTCGTTGCTTGGTCGACGTCGAGGTCGGGCAAGGCTTCCCTGATCCACCGCAGGGGAACTTGGGCGTTGATGGCAAGAAGTGACTCGACGTCGCTTCGCTCACGATCCATGATCTCGCGAAACCGTGCAACGGCGTCTTGCTCCAGAACTGGGCTCTCAAGTAACTGCGCGAACACGAGCGGTGGCACGCCCTCGCGATCAAGATTCATCGCCCCCGCCTTCTGAGCCAAATTAACAAGCTTCTGCCCTCAATCAACCTAGCCGCAGTCGTCGTTGTTAGCAATGCTGTGAGCAGCTATTACCCGAACAACCATGCAGGAGCCAGCGATGACAGTCGTAACCTTCGTCTCACATGAGGGAGAGAAGCACGTGGTGCCCTTAGAGGAGGGGCAGTCACTCATGCGGATCGCCGTCAACAA
>NZ_JAALEB010000310.1:0-7377 GCF_014145165.1 Dietzia sp. Cai40
GGCGCCGGTGGCGGCGGGGCGACCGGCTGGGGCGAACTGGCCGGGAGGGGAGCCCTGCTCGGTGACGGGGAGTCCGTGGAGGAGGCGACCGCGGCGCGGGCGGGTGCCGTCGTGGTGACGGTGCTGGTGGCCGGAACCGGTGTCGCCGCCGGGGCGGGTGAGACCTCGGCGGCGGGCATCAACCCCATGGACCCGACGACGAGGGCGAACGCGGCCGAGCCAACCACCGGCCATCGCCGCGAGACCGGCGTCAGTGGCGTGTGCCACGCCAGCGGGGCGAGCGCATCGGGGGCGACGTACCCGGCCATCGTCTGCTGGGCCAGCGCGGCCTGCGAGTCCAGCCGATGGTCCTCGTCCGCGTGCGTCCTGTCCCGGTTCTCGCAGTACAACCACCAACCGCCCGGCAGGATCAACGCTAGGCCGAACATCGCGAGTGCCGCGACCGAGGCGAACCCGTCCCCCACCGAGGCCGCCGCGCCCAGGAGCGTCAGTGCGCCCACACCGACACCGGCCCAGGCCAAGACCTGCTTCCACACCGGGGGCCTGAGATACGTCGGCTCAGTCAGAGACGGGTGCGACGTGGAGGGCAGGACGATCGGCATGAGAGGAGTTCTTTCCGGGAGGCGAGGGGGTCCTCACAGGGGAGGTCGCGCCACCGAGCCGGCTGCGACGCCCCGGCGAGCGACGATGTGAACACTACGCCGCCCCGGCCCCGGAACCAAAGGTTATCTTATACGCACCGGTCCTCGCGGCCGTCTCGGGCGCGCTGGCTGGGATCAGCTCGACGAGTTCGAGGGGGGACGAGTACCGTCGTGTCGTCATCGAGGCCCGTCTGCAGGGCGGGAGCACGGTGCCGGCCCGGGTCCACGGACGGCCCGTGTGGCGCACTGCTCACACCAGGGCCACCCTGTGGTTCCACGACCGCGCCGTACGCCACAGGCAGAACACCACCAACACCACCGACGCGGCCAGGAAGCCGACGGGCATGACGTCGTCGCTGGCGGCCGCGCCGGCGGCCAACTCGCCGATCATGTCGAAGCGCACGAACTCCAGCGAGCCCCCGGCGCCCATCGAGATGCCGAACGGCAGAGCGATCATCGCCATCAGCGAGAGCAGCTGTGTGACCACGTAGACCAGGACGAACACCACGACCGGCCCGCCGGCACCCAGCGCGGCCAGCCGTCGCTCGTGCCCGACCGAGACCGAGAAGTAGTAGTAGACGGGCCAGATCAGGAACGACCCGAGTGTCACGAGCACTCCGGCCGCGATCATCCAGGCCGGTGCGGCAGTGGTCACCGTGGTCCACGCGTCGGACAGGACGGAGTACGACGGCGAGGTGAGCCCCGACTGGCGGGCGGCCGCCCACCACGTGAGCAGCGCGAGCCCGGCGGTGAGGACGAGCGCGGCCAGGGAGGCGGCCATCGCCCACATCAGCTTGGTCCAGAAGATGACCGACCCGCGGACCGGGATGGAGTGGGTGAAGTACCCGGTCCGGCCGTAGCCGGTGCGCCAGTAGTCGGCGGCCAGGGTCAATTGGACGGCCGGGACCGCCACGACCGCGGCCAGCATGCCCAGCGCCAGCCCGAACTGGGACAGCAGCGGCCACCCTGCAGCCCCGAGCAGACCGCCCAGGACGCCGACGAGAGCGGTCACTCCGAGTGTCGTCCCGAGGGCCCCGCGTGTGCGCAGCCACTCGTGCGTGAGCAGTGTCGTCGTCATCGGTAGGTCTCCTTGAAGATCTGGTCGAGGCTGGCGGCGTGCTGGCCGCGGAGGTCGTCGGCGTGGCCCTGCAGCAGGACCCGGCCGTGGCGCATCATCACCGCGGCGTCGAGGATGGGCTCCAGGTCGTGCACCAGGTGCGTGGAGATCAGGAGCAGGGAGTCCTCGGACAGATTGCGGACGATGCCGTCGAGGATGAGCTGACGCGCGGCCGGGTCGACACCGGAGATGGGCTCGTCCAGCAGGAACACCCGCGCGTCGCGGGACATGGCCAGGGCGATCTGCACTTTCTCGCGCATGCCCTTGGACATCTCCTTGAGGCGCGCGGACTCGTCCAGACCGAAGAATCCGACGAGGTCGCGGGCCTTCTCGGTCTGGAAGTCGGCGAAGAAGTCGGTGTAGAGCCGCAGGCAGTAACTCACGCGGGCGGAGTCGGGCAGGAAGCTGGTGTCGGGCAGGAAGGAGACGATCGCCTTGGACTCGGGGCCCGGGGCGTGGCCGTCGATCCGCACTGTGCCGGAGTAACCCGCGAGCACGCCGGCGAGGATCTTGAGGAGCGTGGTCTTGCCGCAGCCGTTCTCGCCGAGCAGTCCCACGATCTGACCAGGAGCGAGCCGGAGGTCGAGGGCGTCCAGTGCGGTGGTGGTGCCGTACCTCATGTTGAGACCCGTGGCCTCGACGAGTGTCGTGGCCGGGCTGGCGGTGGCCCTCATGTCAGGCACCTCCGTCGTGCGCATGGGCAGTGGTGTGGTCATGGTCGTCCCATCTCGTGTCGAGTAGTGCTCGCGCCCTGTCGTGGGTCATCCGCAGGCCGCGGACCCGCCGGATGAACTCGTCGGCGGCACCGGCGGCGAGGTCGGCGCGGACCTCGTCGATCCGGGCGTCATCGGAGGTGACGAACCTCCCACTGGCGCGCTCGGACCGGCACAGCTCGAGCCGTTCCAGCTCGGCCAGCGCGCGCTGCGCGGTGTTGGGGTTGACGCCCAGATCGGCCGCCAACTCCCGGACCCCGGGCATCTTCGCGCCCGTCGGCCACTCCCCCGTCACGATGCGCCGCGAGAACTCCTCGACGAGCTGCACCCAGATCGGGGATGAGTTGTCGAACTGCATCGCCGCCCCATTCCGTGTTGCTGTATTAGGTGCTTAATACAGTGACACTCCGACGCGGCGAAGTCAACGCGGGTCGCGGCGAAGTCAACGACGACCACGTTGCGTATACCCTAGGGGGTATGTATTCTCGGCAGCGAGGCTCGGACGGCACCACACACCGACCGCGGACCTCGCGACCATCCCACGATCAGAGGAGTACGACCATGTGCCGACCCGCAACCTGCAAGACCTGTGGAAAGACGACCTGGGCCGGGTGCGGAATGCACGTGGACCAGGTGATGTCCGGCGTGCCCAAGTCCCAGCGGTGCCCCGGACACGCCACCGCGCCCAAGGAGGGGTTCCTCGCGAAGATGTTCGGCAGGTAGCCGGTCACTGCGCGCGGATCAGTGCGCGCGGATCAGTGCGTCAGAACGACCTTGACCCCGACGATGGTCGCTGCGACCACCGTGAGTGCCGCAGCACTGATGAGCCGGTTCCGACTGGGCCGCTCGCCGTTGAGCCGGCCGATCACGAAGACGATGCCGCCGATCCGCACCAGCACGGTGGGCTCTGCCAGCAGCAGTGCGGTGCGGTGCTCGAGAACTCCGAGCCAGGACCAGGATGTTGCCGTAGATGTAGGCGCTGATCCGGCTCGCCGCGTCGGACCGCTCCAGCGGCGCGCCCCTGGAGAGCCATGAGTTGCGCGGCAGGGAACGCCCGTCCGTGTTCATGACGACAAGCGTGACAGACCCCGGGAGTCCGGGGCACCGAGTTCACCGTCCCGCCCCGGGCCACCGGGGGCGAGGAATACTGTGAACACGCCTGCGATTCGGTCGGCCGTGGGGAGGCGATGGGTGGACTCATCAGAGGATGTGGTGGTCGTCGGCGCCGGCATCGCCGGATTGGTCGCCGCACGCGAGTTGACCCGCGCGGGCCACGAGGTGCAGGTCCTCGAGGCCCGGGACCGCGTCGGGGGCCGTCTGCTCAACGCGACTCTGCCCGGCGGGGCTCCGATCGAGGTCGGGGGGCAGTGGGTCGGCCCCTCCCAACATCAGATCCTCGCCCTGATCGGTGAACTGGGACTGCGGACCTTCCCCACCCACGTCGCGGGTCGCCACATCGCCGAGGTGGGCGGGGCCAGGTCGGACTACTCCGGCCGGATCCCCCGCCTCGATCCCGTCACCCTGGCCGACATCGCACAGACACAGTGGCGTCTCGACCGCATGGCCGCCCGCATCCCGCTCGCGGACCCGTGGCGCGCGCCCGGCGCCGATCGCCTGGACTCGCAGACCTTCGACACCTGGCTCAGGCGCACTGCCCGCACCCCGCGGGGCCGCGGGTTCTTCCGTCTCCTCACGGAGGCCGTGTTCTCGACCGGACCCGAGGACCTGTCCGCACTGTGGGCGGGGTTCTACATCGGTGCCGCCGGCGGTACCGATGCGCTGATCGACACCGCCGGAGGAGCTCAGCAGGACCGCGTGGTGGGAGGGGCGCAGACGATCGCGATCGAGATGGCGCGGGAGCTCGGTGATCGCGTGCTGCTGGACAGCCCGGTCACCGGGGTCGAGTGGGACGCCGCGGGAGCCCGCGTCCGGTCCGGCGACCGGGTGGTGAATGCGCGGCATGTGGTGGTCGCGGTTCCACCGCCCCTGGCGTCGAGGATCCGCTACTCCCCCGGCCTGCCCGGCGACCGCGACCAGCTGGTCCAGCGGATGCCCATGGGCCGGGTGATCAAGATCAACGTCGTCTACCCCGAGCCGTTCTGGCGTGCCGACGGCTGGAGCGGGCAGGCGAACAGCGACACCCGACCGCTGGGCACCGTCTTCGACAACACCCCCCACGCGGGCACATCGGACGGCGCCGTGCCCGGCGTCCTCGTCGGATTCCTCGAGGGCCGCCACGCGGACCGGGGCTCGCGCGTGACCGCCGCCGACCGTCGCGCGCAGGTGCTCCAGGATCTCGCCGGATACTTCGGCCCCCGGGCCCTCAGTCCCGTCGACTACATCGAGCGCGACTGGGCCGAGGAGGAGTACAGCCGCGGCTGCTACGGCGCGTTCGCCGCGCCCGGGACCCTGACCCGCTTCGGCCCCCACCTCCGCCTCCCCGTCGGCCCGATCCACTGGGCCGGCACGGAGACCGCTACCCGCTGGGCCGGCTACATGGACGGGGCGGTCGAGTCGGGCCGGCGGGTGGCCGGGGAGATCGTGTGCAGCCGCTGATCCGCGCCGCCAGTCTGCGCGGATTCGGCCCGCTGGTCAGCGAACTCGGCGGAGACCCCGACCGGCTGCTCGACCGGTACGAGATCGCGCGCGAGGTGCTCGCGGACGACGACGGGCTGGTGTCGATCACCGCGCACGACCAGATGCTCGACGCGGCCGCCGCGGAGTTGGGTTGCCCCGATTTCGGGCTGCGGCTGGCCGATCGGCAGGACGTCTCCATCCTCGGACCGGTGGCCCGGGCGGTCCGCTCCAGCTCCACCGCCACCGAGGCACTCGAGTGCGCGGCGAGGTTCCTGTTCGTCCACAGCCCCGCGCTGACGATCGGCGTCGACGACGACCCGTGGGACCGGCGCGGCGTGATCGCGCTGACCTACCGCAAGCAACTCTCCGAATCGCCGTACTCCCCGCAGGCCATCGAGCTGGGCCTGGGCCTGTTCCACCGGATGGCTGTGCAACTGCTCGGGCGCAGTCCGGGTCTCCGGTCCGTCGAGCTGCCCCACGGTCCACTGTCGCCCGTGGACCGCTACCTGGACTTCTTCGGCGCCGACATCAAGTTCGACCGACCCGTGGCCGCGCTGTGTGTCGAGCGCCGGATCCTGGACGCCTCGTTCGACACCGCGGACGAGGAGATCCGCCTGGCCGCCCTCGAACACCTGGCGGGGTCGTACTCCGACCCCACCCGGTCGATGTCCGGACGGGTCCGCCGGGCGGTTGCCGAGAGCCTGCCCGGGCGGGTCCCGTCCCTCGCGGAGGTGGCGGCCTCGCTGGCGATCGGGCCCCGGACCCTGCAGCGCCACCTCGTCGTCGAGGGCACCACCTACGGTCAGGTCATCGACGACCTGCGGCGAGACCGGTCGCACCGGTTCATCACGACCACCGACCTGTCCTTCACCCAGATCGCCGACCTGGTCGGCTTCTCCGAACAGTCCACGCTCAGCCACGCCGTACGTCGGTGGTTCGGCCTCTCCCCCGGCGGACTACGGCGCCGGGCAAGACTGTCGCGCTGAGACAAGTTTTCTTCCCGCGGGAACCGGATCCTGAAAGCAGCCGCCAGAACCACGGCACCCGGAGAACCACGGCGCCCGTAGTAGTACAGGAGCGATGATGCTGCGCGACCACCAGCTGAGTGACCAGAAGCTGCCGGAAGACTCGTCCGAGCAGATGCTCGAGCAGATCGGCGCGCGGTCGATCCCCGAGTTCGACGGCGTCCACGACGTGTGGCCCCGCGGCGAGCGCCTCCGGGCCGTGCGCGCGGCGGCCGCCGAGTACAAGACGCGCTTCGTGCAGCAGGGTCAGGTGCGGGCCGTGCAGTCCGTGGACGTGGCCGCGGCGCCGTACCCGGTCAAGTACGCCTTCAACAACGCGGTCTCGGTCCCCAGCCTGCCGCTGATCACCATGATCAACCGGATGATCGTGGTGCAGTACGACGACTGGAACGGCCGTCCCCGCACCCTGGTGTTCGAGCCGACCGTCCCCGCCGGGTCCGCCGAGGCGCCCTTCTACGACAACCTGCAGACGCTCGTCGACCGGATCCCCGGCGGCACCCTGGCCATCAAGCTGCTCCTCAAGTACTTCAACGAGCCGGACCAGGCGCTCGCCAAGGTCGGGCTCACGCCGCAGGACGTGGACTTCTGCACGTTCGACCACCTCCACGTGCAGGACCCACGCATGATCCTCGGCTCGACCGAGGTGATCCCCGGAGACACCGCGCCCCGCACGCCACTGTTCGGCGACGCCAGGCTGCTGGTCCATCGGCGCGAACTGGCCACGCTCGAGGACCTGCACCCGATGCAGTGGGCCTGGTACGTCTCCGGCGGGCTCGGCGGGGTCGACCGGTCCAAGTTCGCGGTGTTCGACGGGGACATCGAGCTCGGCCCCGGCATCGCGCTGATGTGGACCCCCGGCCACACCGACGGCAACCACTCGCTGGTCATCAACACCCCGGACGGCGTCTGGGTCTCCTCGGAGAACGGCATCTCCCTGGACAACTGGCAGCCGGAGCTGTCCCGGATCCCGGGCGTGCGGCGCTACCACGAGAAGTTCGGTCGGGAGATCTGCCCCAACGCCAACACCCTCGAGGACTCGCTGGACCAGTACGACTCCATGATCAAGGAGAAGACCATGGCGGACCGGTGTCCCGGTGACCCGCGCTGGTTGCAGATCCTGCCCTCCACCGAGTTGGTCTCGTGGAAGCGTTTCTGGCCCGTGGTGCCCACCTACTGCCACGGCGGCATCTCCTACGGTCGGATCCGGTCCGGACTGAGAAGCGAGAAGTGACGACGACGACGAGGTCACGCAGCGCGCTCGTGACCGGGGCCGGACGCGGGCTGGGCAAGGACATCGCCCGGAT
>NZ_JAALEB010000311.1:0-11751 GCF_014145165.1 Dietzia sp. Cai40
CCGCCCTCGACCTCGTGGCCGAGCCGCTGTCCGGTGTGGACCTCGTGCGGATCGTCGGGCCGGGGGACCGGCTGCTCGCCGCCCAGGTCACCCGCGGACTCGAGGACGTGCCCCCGGTGCCCGCGCCCGCGGCCGGGGAGATCACCCGGCACCAACTGGAGTCGCCCGGTGGGGCGGACCTCCGCGTGACGTCGGTCGGCGTGGATCTCGGCGGCGTGACGTTCGCCGTCGAGGTGGGCACGGACACCGACCGGTACGACACCGTGCTCGCCGCGGGCGCGATCCTGTTCCTGTCCTTCGTGCCCGTGGCCGGACTGGCGACCGCGGTGTTCGTGCACTACGCGATGGGCCGCGTGCTGCGGCCGGTGGAATCGATCCGGTCGCGGGTCGCCGAGATCTCCGCCTCGGGGCGGGGCGAGCGGGTGCCGGTGCCCGAGGCGGAGGACGAGATCTCCCGCCTGGCCCGGACGATGAACGCGATGCTCGCCCGCCTGGACGCCGCGAGGACCGCCCAGGTGGCCTTCGTGGGCGACGCCTCGCACGAGTTGCGCAGCCCCCTGTCCACGCTGTCGACCCTGTTGGAGCTGTCCTCGACCTCCGGCACCCCGGTCGACGTGGAGACCGTGGACGATCTCCTGCTCCCCGAGGTCCAGCGGATGCGGTCGATGGTCGAGGATCTGCTCCTGCTGGCCAAGAACGACGAGCGGGGCGTCCCCCTGCGTCGCGAGGACGTGGACCTGGACGACATCGTCCTGTCCGAGGTCGGGCGGCTTCGTGGACTGGGCGGGCTCGACGTCACCGGTTCGGTGGAACCCGCCCGCCTGGTCGGCGACCCCGACGCCCTGCTGCGGGTCGTGCGCAACCTCGTCGACAACGCGCGTCGGCACGCGCGCGAGGCCGTGACGATCGGGCTCACCGTGGATCGCACGAGCCCCGCGGGGCCGCGCGCCGTGATCACCGTCGACGACGACGGCGAGGGGGTGCCACCCGAGCAGCGTGACACGGTGTTCGACCGCTTCGCCCGACTCGACGCCGACCGCGCCCGGGGCACCGGGGGCTCCGGCCTGGGGCTGGCGATCGTCGCCGAGATCACCCGCTCCCACGGGGGATCGGTCCGGGTCGAGGACTCCCCCGCGGGCGGAGCGCGGTTCGTCGTGGACCTACCGGTCGAGACCATCGGGGAACACCCCGACCAGCCGTGACCGACCCGGGCTGGCGGCACGCTCACCTACCTCCAGGCGCTTTCACTGGCCGAGTGAGCGGAGCGGGTCAGCCCCCGGCGCTCGCCATCTCGCTGTCCACCAGTCGGTAGCCCTGTCCGCGCACGGTCTCGATCGCTCGTGCACCGAAGGGCGTGTCGATCTTGCGACGCAGGTAGCCCACGTAGACCTCGACGATGTTGTCGTCCCCGTCGTACGCGGCATCCCACACCGCCCGCAGGATCTGGGGTTTGGACACCACCTGGTTGCGGTTCCGGATCAGGTACTCCAGGACCGCGTACTCCCGCGCCGTCACCGGGATCCGCTCACCTCCCCGCCGCACCTCCCGCGCGGCGGGATCGACCTCGAGGTCACCGGCGACGAACGAGACGGGCCGCTCGGGGGCGCCCCGCCTGACCAGCGCCCTGAGCCTGGCTTCCAGGACCACGAACGAGAACGGTTTGACCAGGTAGTCGTCGGCGCCCAGGTCGAACGCGTCCGCCTCGTCGTACTCGCCGTCCTTCGCGGTGAGCATGAGCACGGGGGTCCAGATCTCGCGGCGCCGCATCTCGCGCACCACCTCGTAACCACTGCGCCGCGGCATCATGATGTCGAGGACCACCACGTCGAAGTCCCCGTCGGCGGCCATCTCGAGTCCGATCTCCCCGTCCGGGGCCGTCTCGACCGCCCATCCGCCGGCGGCGAGGCCGCGCCGCACGCTCTCGAGGAGCGCAGGTTCGTCGTCGACAACGAGTACCCGCATACAGTGCCCTCCGCCCGTGTCCCGTTCGATCGCGTGGCCCGCGACGCCTACTCGGCGCCCGGGTCGATCTCCTGGTCCATCTGCTCGGCGGGGACCAACGAGTCGGCGTGACGCCGCACCACCCTGGCGGGCACCCCGGCGACGGTCGTGTGCGGCGGGACCTGGTCGAGCACCACCGAACCGGCGGCCACCCGCGAGCACTCGCCCACGTGAACATTGCCCAGCACGATCGACCCGGCCGACAGCAGCACCCCCGAACCGATCTTGGGGTGGCGGTCGCCGTCCTCGTTCCCCGTCCCGCCGAGGGTGACGCCCTGGAGTATCGAGACGCCGTCCCCGATCACGCAGGTCTCGCCCACCACGATGCCGGTGGCGTGGTCCACGAGGATCCCGGAACCCACGCGCGCGGCCGGGTGGATGTCCATGGCGAAGACCTCGGACACCCGGCTCTGGAGGAACGAGGCCGCCATGACCCGTCCCGAGTTCCACATCTCGTGCGCGACGCGGTGGATCTGGAGCCCGAGGAATCCCTTGGCGAACAGGTAGGGAACCAGGTAGTTGGGATAGGCCGGGTTACGCTCGAAGCTCACCACGAGGTCGGCCGCGACCGCCTCCAGGACGTGCGGGTGCTCGACCAGGATCGCCCTGATCTCCTTCTCCAGGACGTGCCGGCCGATCTCGGGGGTCGCGACGCGCGAGGCGGCGAGCCTCGCGAGGGATTCGCCCAGGTCGTCGCATCCGTCGACGAGATCCAGGACCAGGCCGGCGATGAGGGGTTCGTCGCGACTCTGCGTGGCGTCCACGGACAGCCGGTCCCAGACCGCGCGGACGGAGGAGTCGGCCTCCGTCTGCGGGACGCAGGGGTTCTCGATGCTCAGCTCGATGGTCACCCGGTACAGGGTAGGCCCGTTCTGCTTTCCGGGTCGAGTCACCTCGGTATCGGGTGCGGGGGCAGCGGGTGCGGGGGGATCGGGTGCGGGGGCGCAGCACTCGACGAGGTCGCGCCGGCCCGGGCAGGATGGGGCCATGATGCTCATCAACGTGAGATTCGACGTCAAGCCCGAGTTCGCGGACTCATGGCTCGAGATCACCCGCGACTTCACCGAGGCCACCAGGGCGGAGCCCGGCAACCTGTGGTTCGACTGGTACCGCTCGCCCGACGCGGAGACCACCTTCCTGCTCTGCGAGGCGTTCCGCGACGGGGACGCCCCGGCCGAGCACGTCGGGTCGGCCCACTTCAGGGAGTTCACCGGCTCCGCCGCGCAGTACCTCCAGCGCACCCCGCGGATCATCAACACGACGGTCGACGGCGAGGAGTGGGGAACGATGGGCGAGATCACCGTCGACTAGCCCGACCGGGCCTCGACCCGCCGGTCACCGGCCGCGCCCCGCCGCCCCCGGCGTACGAGGCGACCCGACTCAGCCCACGCTGCCCAGCGCGGCGCCCACGAGCGCGGCCGGGTCGGTCGGCCACCACTGGCCGTAGTCGAGCGCGTAGACGCGGTTGAGGTCGGAGACCACACCGCCCACCGTCACCTGCTGGCGGATCGGGAGCTGGTGGATGGTGGCACTCGGGTTGAGACGCCCACCAGAGCCCCAGTCGTGCTGCCAGAAGTACTGACCCAGACCCCGCTGACGGCACCAGTCGATGGTCGGCGCGTTGGCGTACACGCCCAGCTTCATCCCCGCGCCGTGCAGGTGGTGACGGAAGCGCTCGAGGTACGGGGCGATCAGGTTGTCGAACTCCCAGCGGGTGGGGTTGTCGTCGATCGCGGCGTACAACGGGACCCCGCGGGGACCGCCGGCGGCGAAGTGTATGCCGATACCGATCCTGGAGTGGTG
Organism: Dietzia sp. Cai40; assembly: GCF_014145165.1. Taxonomy (NCBI): domain Bacteria; kingdom Bacillati; phylum Actinomycetota; class Actinomycetes; order Mycobacteriales; family Dietziaceae; genus Dietzia; species Dietzia sp. Cai40. The sequence continues at coordinate 3,805 of NZ_JAALEB010000311.1, forward strand.
GTCGCCACCCGCCGCGCCCGCGCGCCAGTCGGCGGTGGTGTCCCTGCCGAACTGATAGCAGGAGACCATGTTGAGGCCGTGCGCACGGAAATCGTCGACCTCACGCCGCAACAGCGGCTTGCCGGTCATCCACTCGGCGCCGGGTCGGCGGTTCGAGCAGTACCGCACCGCGCCCATGTGTCCGGCCGCGCGGACGGAGGCCGCCGACGGCGGGCCCGACGCGTAGTCGAGCAGCGTGCCGATCGGGACCCCTGCACCCGCGCCGGGGAGTGCGCCGAGCGGTGCGGGGATGGACGACTGGGCACCGACCGCGGGAGTGAGCCCCGCGGCGAGGGCGCCGGCTCCGGCCGCGCCGAGACCGGCGCGGCGGAGGAAGGAACGGCGGTCGAACGTCATGAGGGAACTCCGAGATCTCGGTCGAAGACGAAAGGCGTGTGTGACGCGTGGGATCTCACCCGCCTCACGCGAGTGTGTCACAAGAACATCGCGGCGTCTCCCCCGGCGTTACCACACGGGTGTCCGACCACGGCGCAGGCGCGGCTGGTTGACTGTCACACATGAGCCGCACGCCCAGATGGTCCGCCTCCGACGTCCCCGACCAGACGGGACGGACCTTTGTCGTGACCGGGGCCAACGCGGGGATCGGCCTGGCCACCACACAGGCACTCGTGGCCCGGGGCGCCCGGGTGGTCATGGCGTGCCGGAACCTCGAGAAAGCCGAGGCCGCCCGGGCCACCCTGCCGTCGGGGACGCGTGACCTGGCGCTGGTCCGTCGCCTCGATCTGGCGGACCTCGACTCGGTGGACGAGTTCGTCGCCGGGACCGCGGATCGGGTGGATGTCCTGATCAACAACGCCGGCGTCATGAACCTCCCGCCCTCGCGGACCGCCCAGGGTCACGAGATGCAGTTCGGCGTGAACGCGCTCGGTCACCACGCCCTCACCGGCGGCCTGCTGCCGCGGTTGACCGATCGCGTGGTCTGGCTCGGCTCGCTGGCACACCTCCGCGGGCGCGTCGACACCGACGATCTGAGCATGGACCTGCGCGGATACCGGCCGATGGCGGCCTACGCCAACTCGAAGCTGGCCTGCATCATGCTGGCCTACGAATGGCAGCGCCGACTCGGTCGCGAGGGCGGGGAGATCCGGTCGATGGCGGCCCACCCCGGGTACACCGCCACCGAACTCCTCCGGCAGAGCGGCCGCCCGGCCGCCGACCGGTTCTTCGAGCTCGGCAACTCGATCTCGTGGGCCGGACTGACGCCGGAGACGGGCGCCCTGTCCGTCCTCTACGCCGCGACGGTGCCGGACCTTCCGGGCGCGACCTTCGTGGGCCCCGATCGCCTCGGCGGACTGAGGGGATACCCGAAGATCGCCAGGTCGAGCAGCAGGTCCCGCGACGAGCGGGTCGCCGCCGCCCTCTGGAAGCGGTGCACCGAGATGTCCGCGTTCCGGTAGTCAGCCCGCGGCGGGGTCAGGCCGACCCGTAGGGGTCAGGCCAGTCCGGCCGCGGCCAGTCCCTCACGGAGCCGGTCGAGGTGCTCCGGCGGGCCCTGGAGCAGGGGCATGCGCAGCTGGTCGGAGCCGATCAGGCCCCGCATCTTGAGAGCGGCCTTGACCTGGATCGCCCCCTGCGAGGTGTGCATGATCGCGTCGACGGCCGGGATGAGGCGGGTGTGGATCTCGCGGGCCCGGGGCAGATCACCGGTATCGACGGCGTCGATCATGGCCCGGTAGTCGTCTCCGGCCACATGCCCGACCACCGACACGACCCCGGTGGCGCCCAGTGCGAGGAACGCGAGGTTGAGCACGTCGTCGCCCGAGAACCACAGCAGGTCGGTCTCGGCCATGAGTCGGCTGGCCTCGAACAGGTCGCCCTTGGCGTCCTTGACCGCGCGGAGACCCGGGATCTCGGCAAGTCGCCGGATGGTGTCGGAGGACAGGGCCGTGCCGGTTCTCCCCGGGATGTCGTAGGCCATGACGGGTCGCCCTCCCGCCTCGGCGACCATCCGGAAGTGCTCGACGATCCCGTGTTGCGTGGGCTTGTTGTAGTACGGCGTGACCACCAGCAGCGTGTCGGCGCCGCGCTCGACCATCGCGGCGGCCGCACGCATCGAGTGCTCCGTGTCGTTGGTCCCGCAGCCGGCCATCACCGACACACGGTCACCGACCGCCTCGACGACCGCGGCCACGGCGTCGTAGTCCTCCTCGTCGGTGGTCGTGGCGGACTCACCGGTGGTGCCGTTGACCAGCAGGCCGTCGTGACCGTGATCGGCGAGGTGAACCGCGAGTCGCTGCAGCCCGTCGAAGTCGATCGAGCCGTCGTCGTGCATTGGGGTCACCATCGCGGTGATGACCCGACCGAAGGGATTGTCCGACATGAGCACCAGGATAGGCGGTCCCGGGTGATCGTTGCTCCGAGGCGGTCACCGGTGGCTCCGGCGGAGATGTCCGGAAGCACGTGGGGCCCGTCGCGGTTAGGGTCGTCACCACCCCGTACGCACGACCCAGGAGGACCACATGAATTCGGAGACACCCCCGGAGACCCCAGAGGACCTGGGCAACACCATCGACGGAACGCGTGTCGGTGACGGAAGCGCGCCGGATCCGGCAGCGGATCAGGGAGCGACCGGAATCGACCCGGACGCACCGGGCAGCGGTGGCCACAGTGACGGGCAGAGCGTCGGCCACGGTGACGGCACCGTGTCGACGGGCACGCGCGACATGGAGGAACAGAAGCGCATCTATCAGACGCCGGAGCAGCCGGACCACGCTCTCGGTGGGAGCGAGGGCACAGCCGACGGGATGTAACCAGCCGACGTGCCGCGCTACGGCGTGGACGCGGCCCGGCCCGCGACAGCCCGGCCCGAGGGGAGGGTCAGCGAACCTTGTCCGGGTTGGTGTCGAGGAAACGGCCCAGGGTGTTGTCGACGACGATGTGAGCCACCTCGTTGGTCGTGGCCACTCCCACGCGCAGCGTGGCGGCCAGAGCGTTCTGCAACATGGAAACCTCCCGGCGGGTGATGTGACTCCCGTCACTGACAACTGTCACCCTACGCCCGGGCGCGGGAGACCGTCGTCGTATCAGCGAAAAATCTGGACGACCGTTCTGGACCGGCACCCCGGCCGGAAAGGACTGCTCGAGTGTATTGTTGTTACATCATCTAGCCGAGGGGGCGCCGTGCTCGGTCCACTGGTCAGAGTCCGTCGGTCGGCCACACGCTCGCACACCGGTGGCGGCTGGTTGGACTCCCGTCACTCCTTCTCCTTCGCCCGCCACCAGGATCCGATGAACACCCATTTCGGGCGACTCCTGGTCAACAACGACGACCGGATCGCGGCGGGTTCCGGGTTCGACACCCATGGCCACCGGGACATGGAGATCGTCACCTGGGTGCTGTCCGGTTCGCTGGTCCACCAGGACTCCGAGGGCCACAACGGGATCATCTACCCCGGTCTGGCCCAGCGGATGAGCGCGGGCACGGGGATCCTGCACTCGGAGCGCAACGACGGCTGGCGAGATGGATCGATCCAGCACTCCGATGTCCCGGCCGACCCGGTGCACCTGGTGCAGATGTGGGTGGTCCCGGACTCCACCGGCGGAGACCCCGGGTACGAGCAGCGCGAGATCGATCCCGGCGAGCTGGACAACCACCTCGCCGTCGTCGCGGGAGGTCTCCGCGCCCACGCCGACCGGGCCGCCATCCGGATCCGCAACAGCACCTCCGCGCTGCTCGCCGCGCGACTACAGCCGGGTCGGTCGGTCCAGCTCCCCGATGCGCCGTACCTCCACCTCTACGTGCCCCTCGGCTCGGTCGATCTGGAGGGCGAGGGCGAACTGGCCACCGGTGACGCCGCGCGACTCACCGCCACGGGTGGTCGCCGGGTCACCGCCGGCGCGGACGGGGCCGAGATCCTCGTGTGGGAGATGCACGCGGGGATGACCATGCTCGACGTGCGAGGGCACTAGTCGGAGGACTCGACCGGGTTCGGCGCGCCGTCGTCCTCCTCCCCGGGGATCCGGTGCAGCGGGCCGATCGGCTCGGGTGAGGGCGTGTTCTCGTTCTTCTCGAACTCCTCGGGCGAATAGGCGCGATCCCACTGCCGTGTCACCGTGGGCGGGCGTTCGCCCAGGTCGGCGGAGATGCCCTTGACGAGGCTGTACATCATCACGAAGCCCATGACGAAGAACGGCAGCCCGATGACGGTGATGACCTCCTGCAGAGCGCTGAGACCACCGGTCCCGGTGCCGGCGAGTAGCGTCGCGGCGACGGCGCCCATGAGGACGCCCCAGATGATGCGCTGGTGGACGGGCGACGGGGCGACGGTGTCGTCCTCGCCCGAGGCCATCATGTCGACGACCATCGCGGCCGAGTCGACCGAGGTGGTGAAGAAGATGACGACGAGCAGCACCGCGATCCCGGAGACGAGGGTGGCGAGCGGGTAGTTGGACAGGAACGCGAACAGCGCGCCGGGGATGTCCCCGTCGTCGACCACCGCCTCGACCAGTCCACCGGGTCCGTTCAGTTCGATGTCGAAGGACGCCATGCCGAACACGCCGAACCAGATGATGGAGAAGGCCACCGGGAGGACGAGCACCCCGAAGACGAACTGGCGGATGGTCCGACCGCGACTGATGCGGGCGATGAAGATGCCCACGAACGGCGACCACGTGATGGTCCACGCCCAGTAGAAGACGGTCCACGTGTTCTGCCAGGTCGCCAGGTCGTCGTTGGCCGGGAAGACGTTGTTCCAGAACGCCAGCTCGGGCAGCGTCGAGGCGTAGACACCGAAGGTCTCCACCGTTCCCTTGAGCAGGAACAGGGTGGGTCCGGTGACGACGATGAAGACGAGCAGCGCGACGGCCAGGGCGATGTTGAGGGTGGACAGTCGCTTGATGCCCTTGTCCAGGCCCGCCGCCACCGAGATGCAGGCGATGGTGGTGACCACCACGATGACGAGCACCTGCACCACCGGGGACACCGCGATCCCGAAGAGCTCGTTGAGACCGGCGTTGATCTGGAGTGTGCCGAGGCCGACGGAGGTCGCCACGCCGAACACCGTTCCCACCAGCGCCACGACGTCGATCGTCTTGCCGATGGGCCCGTAGACGCGGTTGCCCAGGATCGGCGCGAAGATCGAACTGACGCGCGGCGGCATCTTGCGCTTGTAGATGAAGTAGGCGAACGCCAGGGCGGGCAGCGCGAAGATGGTCCAGGTGTGCAGACCGAAGTGGTAGAGGGTGAAGGCCATCGCCTCCTGGGCGGCCTCCCTGCTCCCGGGGTCCACCCCGCCGCGGGGCGGGGTGGCGAAGTGCGAGATGGGCTCGGCCACTCCCCAGAACATGAGGATCGTGCCGATCCCGGCGGCGAACAGCATGCCGAACCAGGCCGCCGTGGAGTGTTCGGGCTCCTCGCCGTCGGCGCCGAGACGGACATGTCCGAACCGGCTCAGCGCTATCCACAGCAGGAAGAGCAGGAAGATGGAGACCCCGGCGATGTAGAACCACCCGAGGTTGGTCATGATCCACCCCGAGGCGGTGCCGAAGACGTCCCCCACCCAGTCCCCCGCGAGGAACGTGACCACCACGAAGGCCACGATGACCGCCACGGTGGTGAGGAAGATCCCCGGGTCTGTCCTGAGCCTGAGTGCGCGTGTGATCCGTTCGGACATGGTCTCCCTCGTCTGTTCGGCCGTGCTTGGCAGCGGGTCGGTCCCCCCGGCTGACGTCAGTACGCGAAGTTGTGTACCACGAACACCTTGCCACCGGCGGAGTACGCGATCCCCATTCCCGCCGAACGGTACCCGGGGTCAATCAGGTTGTCGTTGTGGCCGGGTGAGTTCTTCCACAGGTCGACCAGGCACACCGCTCCGCAGTGTGTACCCGCGGCGACGATGTTCTCCCCGTGGCCGCGGTTCAGCAGGGCCTGGTTGTGGTAGACGGCGTCCTGGGCGGCGAGCCGGTCGGCCCACGCCTGCGCCTCGCGGTCCAGATCCGGGTTGGGGGCCAGTGCCCCGAGCCCCCGGGACACCCGGTAGGAGTCGATCTCCCGGACGATGCCCTCGCGCACCCCGCCCGAGACGTCCTGGTAGGCCATCCCCGTCGACCCGACCGCCGCCCACACCTCGGCGGGCACCGCGGCACGGGCCTGGGAGACGAGTCCGTCCACCACATGCTGCGGGATGAACGACGGCAGAGCCTGGGCGGAGGCCGTGGCTCCCCCGCCGCCCATCAGAGTGGCAGAGGTGACGGCGACGGTCGCGAGTGACGCGGTGAGCCTGGAGCGCATGGAGGTGATCATGCCGTCTCGGCGAGCCTGAAGCGAACCGATTGGCGGATGAGGTATCAGTGATGCGTAACGCCCGTGACCTGCGTAGATCAGTGTTACGAATGAGGCTGGAGTGACCGCGGCACCAGGAACAAGCCGGCCCCCGCGAGGACCTCGACGGTCACCGGGAGCGGTGCCACGGCGTCACCGTCGGCGAACGCCTCCACGTCCTGCGCCTCGATCCGAACCGACCTGCACCGCCGAGTGGTCACCCCCCGGAGCCCCACGTGGGTCCCGGAGTAGATCCTTCGGAAATGCCACGCCAGCCGGGGCTTGGAGATCCTGCCGACGTAACAGACGTCGAACAACCCGTCGGACCGGTCGGCGTCGGGGGCGATCCTCATGTCGCCGCCGTAACTCCGGGTGATGGCGAACGCACTGAGGAGGACCTCCGTCTCCACCGTCTCCTCCCCCGCCCCACCGGCGTCGAAGGTCATGCGGAAGCGACGGGGCCGGTACGTCGGGAACTCGATGATCGAGGCCAGGACGTAGCGGAGGGGCCCGCCGAGGATCGTCATCTCGTTGACGCGCCGGTTGACCGCCGAGTCGAGCCCCGCACACAGGACGGAGGCGAAGAGGTGCGGGTCCCCGCCGTCCGGGGTGGCCCGGCCGAGGTCCACCTGCTCGACCCGGCCGCCGGCGACGACGTCGGCGGCGGCCTCCGGACTGTCCAACGGGATGCCGTACTCGCGGGCGAGGTCGTTACCGGTGCCTGCGGGGATGATGCCGATCGGGACGCCCGAGAACGCCTGCGCCTGTACGGCGAGCGAGACCATCCCGTCCCCGCCGCACACGGCGAGGGCATCCACGCCGTCGGCGATCGCCTGTCTGGCCAGCTCGAGCGACTCCTGCGCGCTGGCCCCCTGGAGGGCGTCGACCTCGAGCCCGTGCGACCGCAGCCTCGCGGCCGCCCTGTCGGCGACCCGGTCACCCCGTCCTCCGCCGGCGGCCGGGTTGGTCAGCAGGGCGACCGTGCGGATCCGACGGTCGGACAGTCGCGCGGTCACGGGATCAACGTCCCCGGGTTGCACACGCCCGCCGGGTCCACGGCATGTTTGACCGCACGCAGCATCCGGACGCCCACCTCGCCGATCTCGGCCTCGAGATAGGGCCTGTGGTCCACCCCGACCGCGTGGTGGTGGGTGATCGTCCCCCCGGCGGCCACGATCGCCTCCGATGCCGCCCGCTTGGCCTGCATCCACTGCGCGACGGGGTCCTCGCCCCGCTGACCCGCCACCACGGTGAAGTAGAGCGACGCGCCGGTGGGGTAGACGTGACTGATGTGGCACATCACCAGTGCCGGCGTGCCACTCGCCTCGAGCGAGGCGGTCAGCGCCCCGGCGACGGCGTCCCGCAGCGCGGGCAGGTTCGACCAGTCGGTGGCGGTCTCGAGCGTCTCGACCAGCGCGCCGTTGTCGAGCAACGAGTCACGCAGGACGGGCGCACCGAAGCGGCCGTGCTCCCACGCCTCGGCCGGTCCGGCACCCAACGAGACGCCGCCGTGGGCCAGCAACACCTCCCGGGTCTCGGCGTGGCGCGACCCGGTGTGCTCGGGCGTGCCCTCGAACAGCGTCAGACACAGGCAGCCGCCGGACTCCCCGCCCGCGCCGTCGGCGCCC
>NZ_JAALEB010000312.1:0-1930 GCF_014145165.1 Dietzia sp. Cai40
TGTGCAATTCTCACCTGGCTACGCCGATTGGGAGACACGCCCTAGCTCCGGCGATCCCTGACTGCCCCTGACTGCCCCTGACGACCCCTGCCGCACCCATCGCGCCCGGCACCCCCCGGCCCGCGTGCACACTGGTGCAATGAGTCAGCCCCCCACGCCGCCCGAGATCCTGGTCGGCCCCATGCTCCGGTACGTCGACAGCACGGACGCGACGGTGTGGGTCGAGGTGTCCGCGCCGTGCACGGTGACGATCCGCGCCGGCGACGGCGAGGCCTCCGAACAGTCGTGGGGTGTCCACGGGCACCACTTCGCGGTGCTGCACCTTCGTGATCTCGAGCCGGGCGTGGAGACGCCCTACGAGGTGGCGCTCGACGGTGTTCCCGCCTGGCCACTGGAGCCGGATCGCCCCAGCGTCATCCGCACCCCGCGCGCCGACGACACGGTCCGCCTGTCCTTCGGGTCCTGTCGTCGGGGGGAGAGCCAGACCCCGGTGGCGCTGCGCCGGATCGGGGCCGATGCCCTGGTGGCGCTCGCGCATCAGATGGCCCACACGGCGCACGACGACTGGCCCGACGCCATGCTGTTGCTCGGCGACCAGGTGTACGCCGACATCCCCAGCCGGGAGATCACCGAGCGGCTGGCGGCGCGCCGTCGGGCCGGGGAGGGGCCCCGGTCGGTGCGCGACTCCGCCGGTGACGGTGGGGACCGGGACGTGTCCGGGGAGATCTGCGACTTCGAGGAGTACTCCTGGCTGTACCACGAGTCGTGGCGCGACCCGGACGTGCGCTGGTTGCTGTCCACCGTGCCGAGCTGCATGATCCTCGACGACCACGACCTGCGCGACGACTGGAACTCCTCCCACGCCTGGCGCCGCGAGATGACGGCCCAGCCGTGGTGGCGCGACCGCGTGAGGGGGGCGTTCGCCAGTTACTTCGTCTACCAGCACCTGGGCAATCTCGCGCCGCGGGAGCTGGAGCAGGACGAGGTGTACCGGGCGGTCCGGGGTGCCCGGTCCGATGCCGAACGCGAACGGATCCTCGACGAGTTCGCCCTGTCCGCCGACGCCGACCGGGGCACCGCGCGGTGGAGCTTCAGTCGCGACTTCGGGCGGGTGCGGGTGGTGATGCTCGACGTGCGGGCCTCCCGCCGGCTGGACCCCGCCGACCGGCGCGTGATGGACCCGCAGGAGTGGGAGTGGGCGCGGGAGGCCTGCCTCGGGGCCGAGGTCGACCACCTGGTGATCGCGTCGTCCCTGCCCGCGTTCATGCTGCCGGCGCTGCATCATCTCGAGGGGTGGAACGAGGCGGTGAGCCGCGACCGACCGGAGAAGCCGCTGAGCGCCCGGATCGGCGAATGGGTGCGGCTGACGGTGGACCTCGAGCACTGGGCGGCCTTCCGCAACAGTTTCGACGACCTGATCGGGTTGCTCACCGAGGTGGCGGCCGGGGATCACGGGCGCGCTCCCGCCTCGATCCTCATGCTGGGCGGCGACGTCCACTGCTCCTACCTCGAGGAGGTCGAGCTCACCGCGCCGCGGGTGACCGGGTCGCCGACGCGGGTGCACCAGCTGGTCATGTCCCCGTTCCGCAATTCTCTACAGAAGTCGATCCGGATGGTCAACCGGATCTCGGTGCGGTCTCCCGCGCCCGCGCTGACCCGTCGGCTCGCCGAGGCCGTGGGCGTCCGGGAGCCACGTGTCAGGTGGGAGGTCACCGACGGGATCTGGTTCCACAACGGGGTCATGACCCTGGTGATGCGCGGCCGCCGCGCCACCGTCAAGGTCGAGCACGCCCACGTCGAGTGGCCGGCCGGGGGCCTGGGGAGGGTCCTCACGCTGCTACCCGGTCTGGCGCCGGACTCCTGGGGTCGGAGGGGGCGACGACGACGAGGTGGGGATGACCTCGACGCCAAGCCCCGTCAGGTGTTGCGC
>NZ_JAALEB010000313.1:0-4245 GCF_014145165.1 Dietzia sp. Cai40
CGACCACGCCACGCCCATGCGGGTGGCGGGCACGCCGTCGATCGGGCGGACCACCACGTCGCGGCGGCTCAGCGACCGCGCGTACGGCAGCGGCAAGACAAGGAGCCCGACCCCGGCCGCGACCAGGTCCACCGCGGCGGAGACCTCGTCGGGCGACGCGGTGATCGCGTCGACGGGGTCGAGCCACGGCTCGCCCTTGAGGTCCGCCATGGCCACCATGTCGAACGCGGCCAGCTCGTGATCCTTCTCCGCCAGCACCGCCATGGTCTCGGTGTACAGCGGCACCCTGAGCAGGCCGGGCGGCGAGGATCGCGGGGCCGCGTCGGGTTCGCGGAGGAAGATCACGTCGAACCCCACGTCCCCGGCGACCCGGGCCAGCGCCGAGCGCGGATCCCCCGAGCGCCGCGCCGAGATCGGCACGTCGGGATTGCGCTCGCGCCACCGGGTGAGCCACTTGTCGGGCTGCACGCCCGGGACGTAACCGATGGCCAGGCTCCGCCGGTCCGGACCGGTATCCTCGTTCACCCCTCAACGGTAGCCGCTGCTCCGTGAACCCCGGATCAGTGCACCAACCGTGAACAGGCATCTGCCACCGAATCGCCGATCGCGGTGAGGGGCCGCACCCCATCCGGCCGGTGCCAGGTCCACACGGAGCTGACCATTCCCAGAATCAGCCGTCCCAGCTCCTCCTCGTCCCGCCGTGGGAACTCACCGGAGTCCATTCCGCGCGCCAGCAACGAGATCCAGTCCTGCTCCACCGCGCGCGAGTGCTCCACCGCCGTCTGGCGCTCTTCCTCTTCTCGCTCAGTGGAACGCGTGGTCTCCAGGATGCCGACGTGGTGCACCAGAATTCGGGCTTGAAGCGCCTCACTGGCGGTGACGTCGTATACACCTCGCACCGCGGCCCGCAGAGCCGATTCAGCATCCACGGAGTCCTTCACGGCCTCAGAGAAGCGCCGATGAGAGTGGTCGAGCTCGGTACTCATGATCGTGAGCAGGCAGTGAGCTTTGGATTCAAAGTAGTGATATAGCGCTGTCTGACCGATTCCCACCTCGTGCGCGATCGTCGCCCACTTGGTGTGCTCGTATCCAGCAGATCCGAAGTGGTCGACCGCGACCCGGAGAATCGCCTTCCTCTTGGACCTGGAACTCTCCATCCTGGCGTGCTGCACCATCCCTCATCCCCCTGACCGTGGCCTCGAACCTCGCGGTTCGGAGTACGTCGCATCCGACTCGGAACCATCCACTCCGGCGCCCCCTGCGCTTGGCCCGCCCCCTACGCTCAGCCCAGGATCGTCCAGTCCTCGAGGCCCTCGTACAGCGGCTTGGCCGCGGCCAGCGCGGACACGCGTCCACGCAGGGCGGTGATGTCGGCGTCCGTACCCGCCGCGAGGGCGGTGCCGATGATGTCCGCGACCTCGCGGAAGTCCTCGGCCCCGAAACCACGGGTGGCCAGCGCGGGCGTACCGATCCGCAGACCGGAGGTCACCATCGGCGGACGGGGGTCGAACGGCACGGCGTTGCGATTGACGGTGATGCCGACCTCGTGGAGGAGGTCCTCGGCCTGCTGGCCGTCGAGGTCGGACTCGCGCAGGTCCACCAGCACCAGGTGGACGTCGGTCCCTCCGGTGAGGACGGACACGCCGGCCTGGCGGCAGTCGTCGGCCATGAGCCGCTCGGCGAGGATCTTGGCGCCCTCGATGGTCCGCTGCTGCCGCTCGCGGAACTGCTCGGTGCCGGCGATCTTCATGGCGGTGGCCTTGGCGGCGATCGCGTGCATGAGCGGCCCACCCTGCTGGCCGGGGAACACCGCTGAATTGAGCTTCTTGAACAGCTCGAGGTCATTGGTGAGGATCATGCCGGAGCGCGGCCCGCCCAGGGTCTTGTGGACGGTGGTGGACACGACGTCGGCGTGCGGAACGGGGCTCGGGTGCAGTCCCGCGGCCACCAGGCCGGCGAAGTGCGCCATGTCCACCCAGAGCTTGGCGCCGACCTCGTCGGCGATCTCGCGGAACTTCGCGAAATCCAGGGTCCGCGGGTAGGCCGACCAGCCGGCGATGATGACATCCGGCTTCTCCGCGAGGGCCATCTCGCGGACGGTGTCCATGTTGACCTGCATGGTCTCCGGGTCCACCTCGTAGGCGGCGACCTCGTACAGCTGGCCTGAGAAGTTGAGCTTCATCCCGTGGGTGAGGTGACCACCGTGGGCCAGGGACAGGCCCATGATCTTCGAACCCGGCTTCGCGAGCGCCATGAGCACGGCGGCGTTGGCCTGGGCACCGGCGTGCGGCTGGACGTTGGCGTACTTGGCGCCGAACACCTCCTTGGCGCGGTCCCGTGCCAGGTTCTCCACCACGTCGACGTGCTCGCACCCGCCGTAGTAGCGCCGACCCGGGTAGCCCTCGGCGTACTTGTTGGTGAGCACCGATCCCTGAGCCTGCAACACCGAGCGCGGCACGAAGTTCTCGGACGCGATCATCTCCAACGTGTCGCGCTGACGCGCCAGCTCGCCGGCCATCGCCTCGGCGACCTCCGGGTCCAACTCGGACAGGGAGGCGGTGAACACATCGGTGTTCGGGTCGGTCATCGTTGCTCCTCGCGCGTGGGCTTCTCACTTCGTACGAATCGTGTCGGGGCCACGGCTCGTCTCGTCGTCGTCGTCAGTCTAGTGCCAGGGCACCTGGAGGCCTCTCCCCCGTGGGCACCTGACACAATCAGCAATCGTGAGCAGACATGCCGGCGACTACACGCCGTACGTGGAGTTCGACCGCCGGAGTTGGCGTCGGTTGCGGCGAGCCATGCCGATGGTGCTCACCGAACAGGACCTCGAGGGACTGCGCGGTCTGGGCGAACACCTGGACCTGGACGAGATCGCGGAGATCTACCTGCCGCTCAGCCGGCTCATCCACCTCCAGGTATCGGCCCGCCAGCGCCTGTTCCAGTCCACCAACCTGTTCCTCGGTGAGACCGTGGACGCCCCCATGCCGTTCGTGATCGGGGTGGCCGGCTCGGTGGCGGTGGGCAAGTCCACCTCCGCCCGTGTGTTGCGCGCGCTGCTGACCCGCTGGGACTCCCACCCCCGGGTGGACCTGATCACCACTGACGGCTTCCTCTACCCCAACCGCGAACTCCAGCGGCGCCAACTCATGCACCGCAAGGGCTACCCCGAGTCCTACGACCGGCGCGCGCTGTTGAGGTTCGTCACCGAGGTCAAGTCCGGTGCCCCGGTCGTCCGCGCGCCCGTGTACTCGCACACCAAGTACGACATCGTCCCCGACGAGTTCATCGAGGTCCAGCGCCCGGACATCCTCATCGTCGAGGGCCTGAACGTCCTGCAGACGGGCCCCCGACTGATGGTCTCGGACCTGTTCGACTTCTCGCTCTACGTGGACGCGAAGATCGAGGACATCGAGAAGTGGTACGTCGAGCGCTTCCTCGAACTGCGCAGCACGTCGTTCTCCAACCCCAACTCGCACTTCGCGCACTACGCGGATCTGTCCGACCAGGCGGCCCGGCTCGCCGCCCGCGAGATCTGGATGTCGATCAACCGCCCGAACCTGGTGGAGAACATCCTGCCGACCCGGCCGCGCGCGACGCTGGTGCTGCGGAAGAACTCCGATCACTCCATCCAGCGGCTGCGCCTGCGCAAGATCTGACGCGCTCCCGGGTTCGTTCACTCCGGCGCGGCGCCCGTCTCCCCCACGGGTACGCCACGCCGCCGCAACTCGGCCTCGGCGCGGTCCAGCCCCCCGTGCTCGAGTGCGGCCTGTGGACTGTGATCGCTCCAGACATGGCGCCCGAACCGGCTCACCTCCACCTCGAGCTCACCGGACAGGTGCTCGATCGCGCCCGCCGAGTTCCGCTTCTCCGACGGCAACGGCACGGGCAGCACGTGCGCCCGACCCAGGGGCGCCCGCCCGGTCACGCGGATCCGCCAACCGTAACCGCGCCCCTCGAGTGCCCAGACGTCATCAGCGACCCGCGCCCGGACCGGCGAGACCACGGGGTTTCCCAGCCGGATCACCCGACCATCCGGAAGTCGCACCACGAGGGCGGTGACCTCGGTGCGCAGCGGGCCCGAATGGATCTGCCCGCCGGCGAAGGCCACGCAGGTGTCCGGTTCGGAGAATCCCTGCGCCTGCCCCCACCACCAGGAGTCCGGAAAGCCCTCGGCGCCCCAGTTCTTCTCCCCGTAGACATCGGCGCCGTCGAACTCCCAGTGCCGGCCGTCCAGCTCCGCCCAGC
>NZ_JAALEB010000314.1:0-2606 GCF_014145165.1 Dietzia sp. Cai40
ACGGCGCAGGACGTGGCGTCGATGGCGTGGTCGCAGGTCAAGTTCCGGGTCTCCGGCAAGGAGAACGCCGACGACGTGGCCGCGGGCCGAGACAAGGCGCTGAGCTTCGTCAAGGGCCACACCGTCGCCGAGCTGACCGCGTTGAGCGAGGAGGTCGTGGACACCTCGATGCTCGACCGCGTCTGGCCGGGCACGCGCTCGCTGGTGCAGATGCACCTCGACGCCGGCCAGCAGGTGTGGCTGGTCACCGCCACGCCGGTCATGCTCGCGCGGGTGATCGCGTCGCGGCTCGGGCTCTCGGGTGCGCTCGGCACCGTGGCCGAGGAGGAGGACGGGGTGTACACCGGCCGGCTGGTGGGCGACATCCTGCACGGGCCCGGCAAGGCGCACGCCATCTCCAACCTCGCCGAGGCCGAGGGTTTCGATCTGTCCAAGTGCTACGCGTACTCGGACAGCTTCAACGACATGCCGATGCTCACGATGGTCGGCAACCCGGTCGCGATCAACCCGGACGGGCGGCTGCGCAAGTACGCCTCGGAGAACGGCTGGGACATCAAGGACTTCCGCACGGTGCGCAAGGCCGCCAAGCAGGCGGTCCCGGGCGTGCTCGCGGTGGGCGGGCTCGCCGGAGCCCGGGCGGCCGTGAAGTCCTCGTACGGCGCGCGGACGATCGGCCAGATCCGACGGATGTTCTGAGACGACTCGCGGCCGGGCCCCGAGCGGCCCGGGCGGATCAGCCGAAGAAGACGCTCCCACGGCGAGCGAGGTTCCGGAACAGGGTGTTCTGGATGGTCTCGCGGACCTGGTCGGTGATCTCGAAGACGATCATCGGGTCGTCGCCGGCGTCCGGGCCGAGGTGGGAGGTCTCGATGGGCTCGCCGAACTCGATGGTCCACTTGGTGGGCAGCGGGATGCCGCCCAGGCCGCCGAGCAGGGGGAACGTCGGCGTGATGGGCAGGTACGGGACACCCAGCAGCCGCGCCAGCGGGGAGAACTCGCCGATCTTGGGGTAGATCTCCTCCGAGCCCACCACCGAGCACGGGATGATCGGCGCGCCGGCGTCCAGCGCGGTGGACACGAACCCACCGCGGCCGAAGCGTTGCAGCCGGTAGCGGTCCGAGAACGGCTTGCCCAGTCCCTTGTAGCCCTCGGGCCACACCGCCACCACGTGTCCGCTCTCGAGCAGGCGTTCGGCGTCGGCAGCGCAGGCCAGCGTCGCCCCGGCCCGTCGCGCCAGCGGTGCGGAGACCGGCAGCGTCATCGCCAGGTCGGCGGCCAGCAGCCGCAGGGCGCGGCCCGAGTGGTCGTGGACGGCCACCGTGGTCATCATCGCGTCCAACGGCAGGACCCCGGCGTGGTTGGAGACGATCAGCCCGGCGCCCTCGGCGGGGATGTTCTCGGCGCCGATCACCTCGACCCGGAACCAGTGCTCGAACAGCGGTCGCCACATCGGCAGCCACACGGTGCTGTGGAAGTGCTCGTCGAAGCCGAACTCGTCGACCTCGTAACCACCGGTCACGCGCGTGGCGATCAGCTCGCCGACACCGTTGATGGCGTCGACGAGCCCCGACAGCGCGCTGACGTCGCCGGTCGCGAGCATCACGTCGACACCCCGCGCGACCTCACGGACGGGACCCAGCGTCTCGGCGTCGACGGGCAGCGCCTCCATCACCTGGCCGAGAGTGTCGCGCACCGAGGTGAGGAACCGGTCGACGATCCGTCCGATCTCGGTGGCGGCGGCGTCGCTGTGGCTGGTGGCGCCGAGGAAGCCCTCGCCCACGATGCGGTCGCTCCGCGAGTCGCGGCGGCCCTCCCCCCAGCGAGGCCCACCGAGTGGCTGGCTCAGGTCGAATTCGGGGCCCCTCACAGCGCCTCCTCCTTGCTCGGATCGGGCTCGTTCGGATCGGGCTCGTTCGGATCGGGCAACGCGCCGATCGCCTCGAGCTCGCACAGCGTGGTGTCCACTCCCGCGCGCAGCCGGTCGGCCACCGGCGCGGGGAGCATGGCGGCGATCTTGGCGGTCTTGCGCTCGAGCGTGGCGCGGGTGATGAGCGGTTCGGTGCCGGAGTCGACCAGGTAGGCGTGCAGTGCCTCCTCGGTGGAGTACCGGGGCGTGAAGCCGAACTCCTCGCGCATGCGCGTGGTGTCCACGGCGCGCCCGAAGCGCAGGTACCGAAGCTGCGAGGCCCCGACGTCGCGCAGGCCCTGACTGGACAGCAGCCGCACGGCCAGCTTGAACGTCTGCGGCGGCACCGGCAGCGGGACGTGCCCGGCCCGCCGGATGGCCTGGGTGAGCGTGAGGATCCCCTCGCCGGCGATGTTGAACGTCCCCGGCGCGGCGCCCATCGTGGCGTGCAGGAGGGCGTCGAGCGCGTCCTGGGGGTGCAGCAACTGGATGCGGGGGTCGTAGCCCGCCAGCACCGGGGAGATCGACGGCGCCAGCAGCTCCCCGAACACCGTGGGTTCGGGCAGTCCGAGGATCGCGGGGATCCGCAGGATCGTCACCTCGATGTCCGGCCGTTTGCGGGACATCCCGCGCACGTAACCCTCGACCGACAGGTGGTCCAGGGGGATGCCGCCGCTCGGTTGGCGGCGGGCCGCCATGT
>NZ_JAALEB010000315.1:0-1258 GCF_014145165.1 Dietzia sp. Cai40
TCCACGCCCGAGGAGCCGTAGACGGTGGTCGAGGAGATCAACACGAACCGCTTGACGGTCGCGGCCCGCCCACAGGCCGCGATCACGTGCATCGAGCCCATGATGTTGGCCTCCTTGACGGCCGCACGGCCGCCCGGGGCGAAGTCGGTGTGGTGCAGTCCGGCGTGGACGACGGTGTCGATGCCGGCATCGCGCAGGATGCCCTGGAGGCGCGGCGACTGCGGGTCGAGGCGGACGAACTCGGCGTCCCTCATCCGACGGCGGTGCTGCGGCGACGGTTTGACGGAGTCGATGGCCAGGACGCGCTCGACGGATTCGGACCGGAGCAGCATCCCCACGAGGTGGGCGCCGAGGTATCGGCTCCCGCCCACGACGGCGACAGCCCGGGCGGGCCGACGGGTTGGTGCTTCGGGGTTCACCCAGACCACTGTAGCCGTGGACCCCCCCGGTCCGTCGCCCGGTCCGCGTACCCCGGACGTGCTGCTACACACACCCCGCGACACACCGATGCCCGCCACCACTTGCGGGTGACGGGCATCTGCTACGGGCGTGAGTCCGGGCGCTATCGAGGCGCCGCCGGACTCACTTACCGAGCTTGCGACGCTGCACGCGCGTCCGGCGGAGCATCTTGCGGTGCTTCTTCTTGGACATACGCTTGCGGCGCTTCTTGATCACAGAACCCATATCGGGGGTCACCTACCTGTCGACTACTGGTCTGGGGCCTTACAGCGGGCTTACTGCGTTCCGGCATCTAAGCGGGCTCGGAAGCCGGTACGGAACCCGTCCAGACTACCCGCAGGTGGGGCCGCGACGAAAACGGGCCCGGGGGCCGACCCGGAGCGGGTCAGCCGGCGGAGAAGTACGACGTGTCCAGGTACTCGTGGACCGCCTTGGAATGCACGCGGAACGACCGCCCCACCCGCACCGCGGGCAGCTCGCCCGAGTGGACGAGCCGGTAGACCGTCATCTTGGACACGCGCATGAGCGCTGCGACCTCGGCAACGGTCAGGAACTGGGAACCCCCCGCCGCCTGTGCGCCGCCTTCGGTCTTGTCGGTAGTCGCCATCTCACAACCCTTCGTGGCACGCGTCGTGCCGCAGGCTTCCCCTCCTGCGGTACGGACACGCACGTGCTGGGTATGAGCCTAGCGTGAAGGGTGTGATCAATGCGACGGGAGTGGGCAAATAACTTTGACGACACGCCGCCCGACCGCGGCCTGACCCACCCTGAACAGGGCTTGTGCTAAATGCGACGTCCC
>NZ_JAALEB010000316.1:0-4582 GCF_014145165.1 Dietzia sp. Cai40
CCGCCCGGACCCGCGACCGCCGCCGCGTCGGGGCCGGACGGGGCCCCGGCATCGACGGCGCCCCGCTGACGATCGTGGCGTTCTCCGTCGTGATCTTCGAGCTCGTCTCCGCCGTGACCGCCGTGTTCGTCCAGACCCCGGCCTACACGGTCGGGCGCGCCAACCTCCGCGCCCTCAGCGGTGAACCGTGCTCGCTCGCCGACTCGGTGCTCGTCGAGGAGGACTCCAACGACGGCCTGCTCCGGGCCGTGGGCGCGGGACCGGAGATCTCCCTGGGTGCGGGCGTGGTCAACGGGTTCGCACCCAACGGCCTGCCCGACACGATCACGGTCGACAGCACGGAGTCCTCCGGCTCGCTGGCCCTGTCCGACTCCGGTGAACGCGAGCCGGGGGACGGCGTCGACGCCGGCACCACCGGCGGCCGGGGAGAGGTCACCGTCAACGGCTCCACCGTCGCGCTGCCCTTCGGTCTGGACCCCGAGACCACACCGGTCCTGGGCTCCTACCGCCGCGGGCCCCAGGTCGCCGCCGAACTCACGTCGGCCTGGTACGAGCTGCCCGCCCGCCGCCCCAACAGCCCCCTGCTGGTCATGGCCGCCGCGGGCCGGATCGGCAACGGCGATCTGACGATCGAGTACGGGCGGCCCGGCCGGGTCGGTGCGGCGGGCCCCACCGACTTCGAGGTCATGGGCTCCACGACCCCCGTCGACATCGGTCCGGCCCCCGCCTGGCGCAACCTCAGGATCCCGCTGGAGTCGATCCCCGCCGACGCGGAGGTCGTGCGAGTGGTGGCGACCGACGGCAATCTCGACCCCGACTGGTGGCTCGCCGTGACCCCGCCCCGGAACCCCCGGTTGCGCACCCTCGACGAGGTCGTGGGCCACTCCGACCCGGTGCTCGTCGACTGGGTGGTGGCCCTGGCCTTCCCGTGTCAGCGTCCCTTCGTCCACAACGGCGGGGTCGCCGAGATCCCCCGCTACCGGATCCTCGCCGACCGCGAGTCCTCGGCCGCCGCGAACTGGTGGCAGAGCGCGGGTGGCGGCGGACCACTGCTGTGGACCACCCAGACGGTGGAGGCCGTCACCGTCCCCACCTACCTCGATCACGACTGGTCGAGGGACTGGGGGTCCCTCCAGCGGTTCGAACCCCTCGACCCCGGGGCGACGCCCGCGGACCTCGTACGCAGCAGTTCCGTCCAGTGGGGCTGGACCACGCCGGGTCCCATGAAGTGACCGTCGCCTAGAATCGGGCGTCGTGTCAGACTCCACCGCAGCTTCCGGCCCGGTCGCCGCCGACGCCCGTGTCGCGAGGCTCCGCCTCGTCGCCATCGTCAGCGGCCTCCTGGGCACCCTGTGCTTCCTCTCCCTGCCGTTCCTGCCGGTCAACCAGACCACCTCGAGCGTGCAGTGGCCACAGAACGGATCGGTCGACTCGGTGACCGCGCCGCTGATGGCGCACTCGCCTCAGCGGTTCACCGCCACCGTGCCCTGCACCCTGGTCGCGGACCTGCCCGCCGACGGCGGGATCCTCCTGTCCACCGCTCCGGCGGGCGGCAAGGACTCCGGTGACCGGGCACTGTTCGTCCGCGCCTCCCAGGACACGGTCGACGTGGTCTCCCGCAACCGGGTCATCGTCTCGGCCCCGCGGGAGGAGGTCGCCGCCGGGGAGTGCACGCAGCTGACCCTGACCGCGGCCCCGACCTTCGTGGAGGCGGAGTTCGAGGGCATCGACGATGCCGCCCGCCGGGTCGACGCCGACGACCTCCGACCGATGGTCGTGGGCATCTACACCGACCTGCCCTCCGACACCGCGGTCCCCGACGGCCTCGAGGTGGCCGTGGAGGTCGATTCCCGCTTCACCACCGACCCGACCGCCCTCAAGTGGGCGGCCATCGTGATCGGGCTGATCGCCACCGCCGTGGCCCTGTGGGCCCTGCACGGGCTCGACCAGACCGACGGCCGCCGGTCCCGCCGCTTCCTGCCCCGCGGGTGGTTCAGGATCCGGCTCCCGGACGTGGCCGTGATCGGCACCCTCGGTATCTGGCACTTCGTCGGCGGCAACACCTCCGACGACGGGTACATCATGTCGATGGCCCGGGCCGCCGACCCCGCCGGCTACATGGCCAACTACTACCGCTGGTACGGGGTACCCGAGTCGCCCTTCGGCTCCCCCTACTACGACCTGCTCACGATGCTCGCGCACGTGTCCACCGCCAGCCCCTGGATGCGGCTCCCCGCCCTCATCGCCGCGATCCTGTGCTGGCTCGTCATCAGCCGCGAGGTCCTGCCCCGGCTCGGCCGCGCCGCGCGCACCACCCCGGTGGTCGTGTGGAGCGCCGCCGCAGTGTTCCTCGCCTTCTGGATGGCCTTCAACAACGGCCTGCGGCCCGAGCCCGTCATCGCCCTGGGCGCGCTGCTCACCTGGGTCTCCGTCGAACGCGCCATCGCGACCCGACGCATGTTGCCGTACGCCATCGCGGTGATCCTGGCCTCGTTCTCGCTGGCCACCGGCCCCACCGGCCTGATGGCCGTCGCCGCACTCGTCATGGGGCTGCGCCCCGTCCTGCGCACCGTCGTGGTGCGCGGACGCGAGGTCGGCTCGCACCTCGCCCTGGTCACACCGGTGCTGGCCGCCGGGACCATGGTGCTCATCAGCGTCTTCGGCATCCAGTCCCTGGCCTCCGTGCTCGAGGCGATCCGGGTGCGCGGCGAGATCGGCCCCAACCTGAACTGGTTCGAGGAGTTCGTCCGCTACTACTACCTGATGATCCCGACGGTCGACGGATCGCTCTCCCGCCGACTCCCGGTCCTGCTGGTCCTGCTGTGCCTCATCATGGTGATCGGCACCCTGCTGCGCCGCGGCAAGATCCCGGGCGCGGCCTCCGGGCCCGTCTGGCGCCTTGTCGGCGTGGTGGTGGGCACCGCGTTCTTCATGATGTTCTCCCCCACCAAGTGGACCCACCACTTCGGCGTCTACGCGGGGATCGGCGCGGCGATCGCGGCGCTCGGCGCCATGGCCATCTCCGCGTCCGCGGTCCGCACCGCCCGCAACCGGACGGTGTTCCTCGGGGTGATCCTCGTGGTGCTCGCGCTGGCCTTCGCCGGCCCCAACGGCTGGTGGTACGTCTCGAGCTACGGCATCCCCTGGTGGGACAAGGCGCCCAGTATCCGCGGGATCGACGCCGCGACCGTCCTCCTGGGCCTGGCCGTGCTGACCTTCGCCTACGCGGGGTGGCAGCATCTGCGCCAGGACTACACCGGCACGCAGGCGCCCAGGACGCGCGAGGGCCGGCGGCGCATGAGGACGATCGCCGCCGCACCCATCGCGGTGGTCGCGGGTCTGCTCGTCGTGTTCTCCGTGGCCTCGTTCGCCAAGGGGGTCCACAAGCAGTACCCGGCGTACACGATCGCGGCCGGCAACTTCTCGGCGCTCGCCGGGAACCCGTGCATGCTCGCCGACCGTGTGCTGGTGGAACCCGATGCCAACGCCGGCATGCTCACCCCGCTCGCCGCGACCCCCCGACCGGACGGGTCGATCGACCCCGCCGAGCGCGCGGCGGCCATCGAGGCCGGCGACAACTCGGGGTTCACCCCGGACGGCGTCGCGCCCGACCTCTCCGCGGACGCGGTGGTGGCCGATCCCGGTGCCGCCAACACCACCCAGGAGCCCGGCGGCGGCCCCTCCGTCACCACCGGCGAGAGTGCCGGCACCGCCGGCGGCCAGGGCGCCGAGGGCGTCAACGAGTCGACCGTGGCCCTGCCGTTCGGGCTCGATCCCGCCACCACCCCGGTGCTCGGGTCGTACCTGGTGGGTCCGCAGCGCGAGGCGAACCTCGAGACCGGCTGGTACCGGCTCCCGGAGAACCGCGAGACGCATCCGCTCCTGGTGATCTCGGCCGCCGGACGGATCGGCCGCTACGACGCCGACGGCCTGTACAGGTACGGCCAGGAGGTCATCGTCGAGTTCGGCCGCGCCACAGAGGGCGGCGCGGACGTGGTGGGCGAGCCCGTCGTCCCGTTCGACATCGGCCCCGCCCCGACCTGGCGGAACCTCCGGGTCGACATGCAGGACGTGCCGGCCGAGGCCGACGTCATGAGGATCCTGGTCGACGACGACGACCTGACCCCCGACCAGTGGGCGGCGATCACCCCGCCGCGCGCGCCCGAACTCGTCACGGTCCAGGAGCTGGTCGGGTCGGAGTCGCCCGTCATGCTGGACTGGGCGGTGAGCCTGCAGTTCCCGTGCCAGCGGCCGTTCTCGCACTACGCGGGGGTCGCCGAGCTGCCGGAGTACCGGATCCTCCCGGACCGGCCGCTGGCGGTCGCCGCCACCAGCACGTGGCAGTCGTACGAGTCCGGTGGCCCGCTCGGGTGGATCGAGGTCGCCCAGCGCGCCCGCACGATCCCCTCGTACCTGCGACACGACTGGAACCGGGACTGGGGCTCCATCGAGGCGTACACCCCGCTGGGGACCTACCAGGAGGACCCGCCCGCGCCGGCCGAGGTGACCACCGGGACCGAGACCCGCTGGGGCTGGTGGCAGCCCGAGGGCCCGATCCTCGTGACCGACCCGGAGTCCTAGG